>CAZANK010000165.1:0-4550 GCA_964486235.1 uncultured Prolixibacteraceae bacterium
ACTCTTCGAAACAAGCGTCAGCAAATATCCGGACAAGGTTTTTCTGTGGGAGAAGAAGGACGGTGTTTTTCAGGGAACGACCTATCGGGAAGTACACCGCCAGGTTTTGCAATTTGCCGCGGGATTACAGGCGACCGGGATCAGGAAGGGAGACCGGCTCGGGCTGATTTCGGAGGGGAGAAACCAGTGGCTTATCGGTGAGTTAGGAATCTTATATGCCGGGGCGATCAACGTTCCCCTTTCCGTGAAGCTGGAAGCGGGCACCGAATTAAAATTCAGGCTGGGGCATTCGGGATGCCGGATGGTCCTTGTTTCGGAAGGTCAGGCGCCAAAGATCGAGGAAATCCGGAAAGACCTTCCGGGACTGGAAAAGGTCATTTACCTGGACGAAAAAGCCGATGCCGGGACAAATGATCTGTCGTACGACCAGATTATTGAAACCGGGAAGACATTCCTTCGTGAAAACCGGGAACTTGTGGAACAGGCTTATCAGTCGGTCGGCCCGCATGATCTGGCAAACATCTCCTATACGTCGGGAACAACCGCCGATCCGAAAGGGATCATGTTGTCGCATCTGAATTATACGGCCAATGTGATCCAGTCGAATACGTTGATGAAAATCTCTTCCGAATGGAAAACGCTGGCATTTCTCCCGTGGGACCATGCCTTTGCCCATACGGCGTGTCTGTACTGCCTGATGTATAACGGCGCTGGCGTGGCCTCCCTGGAAACCGGAAAAACCCCAATGGAAACACTGAAAAACATTCCTAAAAACATCCGGGAAATCCAACCCACCGTGTTGATGAGCGTACCCGCCATTGCCAAAAATTTCAGAAAAGGGATTGAAACGGCCATCCGTCAGAAAGGAAAAACCACGCAAAAGCTTTTTGAACACGCCTTGAAAACGGCCTACCGGTATAACGGCATCGGCTGGGATAAAGGGAAGGGATGCCGGGCCTTGTACAAACCGCTTATCGCGTTTTATGACAAAATCCTGTTTTCAAAAATCCGGGAAAACTTCGGGGGAAACCTCAAATTCTTCATCGGTGGCGGAGCACTGCTCGACATCGAACTGCAGCGTTTCTTTTACGCCATTGGGATTCCCATGTGCCAGGGTTACGGACTCTCGGAAGCGTCGCCTGTGATCTCCTCCAACGCTTTACATGCCATCAAATTTGGCTCTTCCGGCAGGCTCGTTCAGCACATGGAACTGAAAATCGTAGACGAAGAGGGCCGTGAGCTACCCACCGGAGAAAAGGGGGAAATCATCATCCGGGGTGACAATGTGATGGAAGGCTACTGGAACAATCCCGCGGCAACAGCCGAAACCATTAAAGACGGCTGGCTGTATACCGGAGACATGGGCTACATGGACCCCGACGGATTCCTTTATGTACTGGGCCGCTTTAAAAGTCTTCTGATCGGCAATGACGGCGAAAAATACAGTCCCGAAGGCATTGAAGAAGCGATGATCGAGCAATCGCCGCTGATCGACCAGTGCATGTTGTACAATAACCAGAACCCGTACACAACCGGACTGGTTGTTCCCAACATACCGGCGATCAACCGGAAGCTTACCGAAGCCGGATTAAACCCGGGGACGGATGAAGCGAATGCCCGGAGCCTGCTTCTGATCCAGGAGGGGATCGACCGGTATAAAAAAGGCGGGGAATTTGAAAACATGTTTCCCGAACGCTGGTTACCTGCCACGATCGCCGTGCTGCCGGAAGCTTTCACCGAACAAAATCACCTGGTGAACTCGACCATGAAAATGGTCCGCGGTAAAATTACAGATTATTTTGCCCGGGAGCTGGAGTTCTTGTATACCCCGGAGGCCAAAAATATCGTTAATGACGTTAATCTGCGGGCCATCGCCAGGTGGAACGGGTAAGTCTTTTCACGATAAAATTGGCGTTTTCGCGGTAAAGACGGTCACCGCGAAAACGCCAAAGACTGAAAATCGGTATCCTTATTTTATAAAATCCTGACGAACCGGACTGAATACGTCGATCAGCACGCCGGCTTCGATGCACCGCACGCCGTGCACGGCGTCGGGCGGCACCAAAAAAGAATCGCCCGACTGGAGCCGTTCCGTCTGTTCGCCGATTTTCACCTCAAACACGCCTTCTGCCACATAGCTGTTCTGGACATGCGGGTGCTTGTGGGCAGCTCCCTCTGCCCCTTTCTCAAACCTGACTTTAACCAGCATGATGCGGTCGTCATAGCCCATGATCTGACGGGAAACACCTCCTCCGAGATCTTCCCAACCGGTCTTTCCCGTTTCAAAAAAAAGCCTGGGTTCCATCTGATCCAATTTAAGTTGCTCCAAAATTAAAAAAAGCGGAGAACTGATCCAGTCCCCCGCGATAAATGTTCTTTGAAACCGATCGTTTTATTCGGCGATCAGCTTATACCTCGGTACCAGCGCCTTCATGACCACCCAGCCAATCAAATAGGCGACGGCACAAATACAAAAGATGATGAAATATCCTGCAGGTTTACCGTCAAAACCCATGAAGTGCATATTGGTCGCTTCCGCGTACGTAAACAGTTTCCCTGCCGACTTCTGTAAGAACAGCGAGCCAACGCCCCCGGCCATGCCACCGATCCCGACGATCGAAGCCACCGCACCTTTAGGAAACATATCGCTGACGGTGGTAAAAATGTTGGCCGACCAGCTTTGATGCGCGGCACAACCAATCGATATCAGCAGGATGGGTATCCAGGCGGCATTCCGGCCAAGCGAATCGGCAAAATAGTATCCGAGCGGTTGGGCAAAAAGCACGCAAAGCGGGAAAAACGCGAAAATCAACATGGCTCTCATGCGTGCGGCGTAAGGATTAACCCCCGTGCGGTTAATAAAGATGGTCGGGAGCTTTCCTCCGTAGATGGATAAGACCGTCACGATAGCATAGAGCGAGAAAATAAGCGCTTTCCCAAGACCATCAGTCATTTTAATTTCGAATTGGCTAAATAAATACGAAGGGGTCCAAAACAGGAAAAACCACCATACCCCGTCGGTCATGAATTTTCCGAAAGCGAAAGCCCAGGTCTGTTTATACGTAAAACATTTCAAAAATGGTATTTTCTTTTCCTCTTCCCCGTGCTTTACCTGTTCTACTTTTTCGTCCTTGTCCTGCTCGATGTAGTTCAGTTCAGCCGGGTTCACAAATCTGCTTTTCCGGGGTGCGTCATACATGAATACCCAGAAACCCATCCAGATAAAGCCAAGTGCACCGATAATCACGAAAGCCCACTCCCAGCCGAACGCCTTAGCCAGATCCGGGATTGTCAACGGCGCAGCCAGCGCTCCGACCGAAGCCCCTGCATTGAAAATGGAGGTGGCAAAGGCGCGGTCTTTTTTGGGAAAATACTCCGCCGTCACCTTGATGGCCGCGGGGAAGTTTCCCGCTTCACCGAGGGCCAGGACACATCGGGCAATCAGGAAGGCATACATGCTCACCGTGGCAATTACAACGGCGACATCTCCGGTTGCCGCCATCAACTCCGCAGCCGAACTCAATCCAACCCATTGTTCCGTGATAATACCGCAAAGGGCGTGCAGGCAGGCGCCCACCGACCATACGCCAATCGCCCACAAAAATCCTTTTTTTGTCCCCATCCAGTCGATAAACCGTCCGGCAAAAAGCATACAGACAGCATAAAATATGGAAAAAACACCGGTGATAGTCCCGTAAATGTCGTCATTCCAATGGAATTCGGGCTTGATAAATTCATCCCATGTCAGCGACAGCACCTGCCGGTCGAGGTAATTAATGGTTGTTGCGACGAACAGCAAGGCACAGATCGCCCATCTGTAATGTGTCATTTTTCCGGAAATCGATTTCTCGTTCATCATAATCAGGTTTAAAATTTAATTTGGTTTATTTTCTTAAATTGTTGACGATTTGCAAGGCTTCCCGGCACCTGGCCGTGACGGCTGACCAGTCTTTTGCCGCCAGCACTTCCTTGGGAAAGAGTTGGGATCCCATTCCCACACAGTGCACGCCAGACTTAAACCAGGCGGCAAGGTTGGCTTCGTCGGGCGATACCCCGCCGGTGGGCATTATGCTGGCCCAGGGCATCGGACCCTTCACGGCGGCAACAAATGCCGGGCCACCCACCTGCGACCCCGGAAAGATCTTCACGACCTCACAGCCCAGTTCATGGGCGCGACCGATCTCCGTCACCGAGCCGCATCCCGGACTCCAGGAGATTTTCCGCCGGTTGCAAACGCGGGCCGTTTCTTCGTCAATCAGCGGGGAGACGACAAAATTGGCTCCCAGTTGAATATACAAAGCAGCGGTAGGCGCATCGATCACCGAGCCAACTCCCATGATCATTTCCGGACACTCCGCGATGGCCCATTGATTCAACGCACCAAATATTTCATGGGCAAAATCACCCCTGTTGGTAAATTCGAACACCCGGATACCCCCTTTATAACAAGCGTTCACCACCGCCTTGCAGGTTTCTGCATCAGGATGATAAAAGACCGGGACAATACCGGTTTCCTTCATTTTCAGCGCAACTTCTATTCTGGTAAATCG
>CAZANK010000165.1:4650-7497 GCA_964486235.1 uncultured Prolixibacteraceae bacterium
ATTCTAACATTCTAACATTCTAACATTCTAACATTCTAACATTCTAACATTCTAATATTGTCATCGCGCTACCCGTCCCGACGCATCTCCCCCCATCAGCTTTTCCACCTCTTCCACGGTCACCTGGTTAAAATCACCGTAGATGGTATGTTTCAGGCAGGAAGCCGCCACGGCAAAATTCAACGCTTTCTGATCGTCGCCGGTATAGGTCAACAAGCCATAGATCAGTCCGCCCATGAAGGAATCACCGCCGCCAACACGATCAACGATGTGCGTGATCTGGTAAGCCGGCGATTCGTACAACCTCTTGCCATCCCACAGCACGCCTGCCCAGGAATTATGGTTGGCATTCACGGATCCGCGCAGCGTGGTAATGACTTTCTTACACCGGGGAAACCGGGCCATCAGTTGTTTTGACACCGATTCATATGCGGCACCTTCAACATGACCGCCAGTCACATCAACGCCCTCCGGCTTGATGCCGAGAACCATTTCGGCATCTTCCTCATTTCCGAGCACGATATCGGTTCCCGCCACCAGCGATGGCATCACCTCGCCGGCCTTCTTCCCGTATTTCCAAAGGTTTTTCCGGTAATTCAGGTCACATGAAACGGTAATTCCCCTCTCATTGGCCTTGTGAATCGCCTCCAGGCATACCTCCGCCGCCCCTGGCGAGATCGCGGGGGTTATTCCGGTCCAGTGAAACCATCCGGCACCATCGAACACCTGTTCCCAGTCGATCATGCCCGGCCCGATGAGGGCAATGGATGAATGGGTCCGGTCATAAATCACTTTACTTCCGCGGCTGACCGCCCCGGTTTCAAGAAAATAAATACCAAGACGTTCACCTCCCCATACGATCCGGCTGGTTCCGACGCCGTACTTCCGGAGGTCCATCTGACAGGCACGGCCGATGTCATTTTCGGGCAGGCGCGTCACAAAATCGACAGGGATCCCAAAGTTAGCCAGCGACACGGCCACATTAGCCTCCCCTCCCCCAAAGGTTGCCGAAAAAGTCCCGGTTTGTGAAAAACGCAAATACCCCGGAGTGGCCAGGCGCAACATGATCTCTCCGAATGTGACTACTTTCTTCATAATTGTCTATTAAAATTCTTAAATTGTGCAATCGATTGCAAATTTAAAAATCTATTTTAATTCCACAAATCCCGGAAGTTCAAAGTTCAAGGTTCAAGGTTGCCGTTAAAAAATTTGAAAATTCCAGACTCATTACTCATTTTTCCGGTCTCCGGTCTCCCTTTTAACCCTGTGACTTGTCTGTTTTTCCTTTACTAAAAATTAAAATAATTTTTGGCGTTGTTGTAACAAATATTTTCGACCATCGTCCCCAAAAGCTCCATGTCGTTCGGGATCTCTCCGTTTTCGACATCGTTTCCCAGCAAATTACAGAGCGTCCGCCTGAAATACTCATGACGCGTATACGAGAGGAAGCTTCTGGAGTCGGTCAACATGCCGACAAACCGGCTAAGCAGCCCCAGGTTCGAGAGCGCATTCATTTGCTTTTGCATGCCGTCTTTCTGATCGAGGAACCACCATCCTGACCCGTATTGGATTTTTCCGGGAACGGATCCGTCCTGGAAATTCCCGATCATCGTGGCATATAACTCATTGTCACGGGGATTCAGGTTATACAGAATCGTTTTACAAAGTCTATCCTCCTGGTCCAGTCTGTCGAGCAAACGGGCCAGCGGCTCTGCCACGGGCTTGTCGCCAATGGAATCGAAGCCGGTATCCGGACCCAATTTATTAAATAAGCGGGTATTGTTGTTCCGCTGGGCGCCGATGTGAAACTGCTGCGTCCAGCCCCTCGAATGGTCCAGGATTCCGAATTCATACAACATACATGATTTGAACTTCAGGGCCTCCCCTTCAGAAAGGCTGTTCCCGCCGCGGACTTTTTTAAAGATGACTTTGATTTCCTCCGCCGTGTACGGTTCGGCATAAACCGTATCCAGTCCGTGGTCAGAAAGCCGGCATCCGTTTTCATGAAAAAACTGATGGCGTACATCCAGGGCATCCATCAATGCGTCAAAAGACTGGATTTCCGTACCGGCGGCTTCTTCCAGCTTGTCGATATAACCATTAAAAAAGACGGGATTTTCCACCATCATGGCTTTATCCGGGCGCCAGGCTGGTAAAACAGCCACTTCAAATCCGTCCTGCTTGATTTGCTGATGATACCCGAGCGTATCGACCGGGTCGTCGGTGGTGCAAATGGTATTTACGTTGGCCATCCGGATAATATTCCGGCAACTGTAAGCGGGTGTATTCAGCTTTTCATTGCAATGATCATAGATTCTACGGGCAGTTTTGACATTCAGGATCTCATCGACGCCAAAAAACCGTTTCAACTCCAGATGTGCCCAATTGTACAACGGATTTCTCAGGGCATTGGGAAGCGTTTCTGCCCATTTCTCAAATTTTTCCCAGTCGGTGGCATCCCCGGTACAGTACCGTTCGTCCACCCCGTTCGTCCGCATGGCACGCCACTTATAATGATCTCCGTATAACCAGATCTCCGTCATCGTCTTAAACATCCGGTCTTCGGCGATATCTTTGGGATCAATATGGCAGTGATAATCCAAAATGGGCATTTTTGCCGCGTGATGATGGTATAATTTTTGAGCCGTTTCTGTCTGAAGCAGAAAATTCTCATCCATGTATTTTTTCATTTCCATTCCATTAAATGATTCGATAGCTAAAACTGGCTTTCTGACGCGAGCAGCAGCCAGCAAGAAGCCGGCCGCACCTTTTACAAATTAAAAAGTCGTTTCAGATGCCGGTCGTAAATATTCTCCCCGCCACACCGGCCAACAATGCCGGCATGTT
>CAZANK010000166.1:0-2400 GCA_964486235.1 uncultured Prolixibacteraceae bacterium
CATCAATGATATAAATACTATACTTGCCTATCTGCGGCGGAATCCTGACCTGCTCGGTCAGATTGCGGATGTCATCGACCGAGTTGTTTGACGCCGCATCAAGCTCGTGGATGTTAAACGAACGGTTATTGTTGAACGCCCCGCACGACTCGCAGGCATTGCAGGGTTCTGCCGCGTCGGTCAGGTTTTGACAATTGATGGTCTTTGCAAAAATCCGGGCACAGGTTGTCTTTCCGACGCCACGCGGACCGCAAAACAGGTACGCGTGGGCAAGCTGCCCGTTCCTGATCGCGTTCTTTAACGTCGCCGTGATCGAAGCCTGTCCAACCACCGTCTGAAAAGTGTCGGGCCGGTATTTTCTTGCAGAAACAATGAAATTCCCCATAACAATAAAATGAAACCCAAAGATAATCATTTTCACTTTTTCTCACGGATTAAGTTATCAACAGAAAAGCGCCTGTCCGGAAACTGCCCGGTCAAACCTTTATCCGAAAAGAATTGTTGTATATCCTGTCTGCATATCGATCCCGAATCCGGATAAGCCACTGAACGGATGTCCCGGATGGGCTCGTTGTGCACCCGTCACCTAAAAAACAGCATGATGAACCCGATCTGTTTAACAATTATTTTCGCCTTGACCGCCACCGTAACGGCAGGTCAACCATCTTTCCATGACTTTAAAGTCATCGATATCGAAGGTCATGAATTCGACATGGCCAGTTTAAAAGGCAAAAAAGTGCTGGTCGTCAACACGGCGTCCAAATGCGGCTTAACGCCCCAGTACGAGGCACTTCAGGCCTTGTATGAAAAGTATGGCGGGGCGCACTTTACCATTATTGGCTTTCCTGCCAATAACTTTCTCGGACAGGAGCCGGGGTCAAACGAAGAAATCGTCGAATTCTGCCAAAGAAATTACGGGGTCACATTCCCCATGATGACCAAGATTTCGGTGAAAGGCAAAGACATGGCCCCCATTTACCAATGGCTGACCCGGAAAGACAAAAATGGCGTCATGGATTCCAGCGTGGCATGGAACTTTCAAAAATACCTGATCGATGAAAATGGTCGTCTGGTGGATTTCGTCAGTCCGAAAACCAAACCCGACGATCCCAGGATCATCAACTGGATTGAGAAATAGCGGTGGCTATTCTTTTCGCAAGGCCTGCCGGTATACGCGGACAGCCCGTTCACGGGCCATCCGGTGGTCAACGACCGGCTTGGGGTACCGGGCGGTGCCATATTCAGGGATCCACCTTCGGACATAAATCTCGTCCGGGTCAAATTTTTTTTGCTGCAACAGCGGATTGAAAACGCGAAAATAAGGGGCCGCGTCACATCCGGAGCCAGCGGCCCACTGCCACCCGCCATTATTGGAAGCTAATTCGTAATCCAGTAACTTCCCGGCAAAATAAGCTTCCCCCAGCCGCCAGTCCGTCAACAGGTGCTTGCTCAAAAAACTCGCTACAACCATCCTCACCCGGTTGTGCATGTACCCGGTTTCGTTCAACTGCCGCATCCCGGCATCCACCATCGGATAACCCGTCGTCCCTTCGCACCACCTGACGAAGCCTTCTCCCGGGCTTATCCATGGAACATGGTCGTAGGCGGGATGAAAGGAGCGCTTCCATACATGCGGGAAGTGCCAAAGAATGTCGATATAAAAGTTCCGCCAGATCAATTCGTTCAAAAAAGTATCGGAATGCGCCAGGGCCGCTGCTGTCACTTTACGGATGCTCACCGTGCCGAACCGTAAATGAATTCCCAGCCGCGTCGTTCCCTCTTCCGCGGGAAAATCACGCTTCTGATGGTAATTCCTTAAAATCTCCGTGTCGATTTCTAAAGGAGGTATCGGAAAATTTCCAGGGCGGAATCCGATTTCAACGTGATCATCTTCGCGCCGGCTACCTGTCCGGAGCAAACGATCGAGGTTTTTTTCGGAAGGATACGCCTGCAGATGCCCACCCGAGAGGCGCATTTTCCACTTTTTGCTGTAAGGCGTGAAGACACTGTATGGTTTTCCCGCCTCATTGAGGATATCGTTTCGGTGAAAAATGACATGGTCTTTGAATGACAGGCATTTCACCCCGGCTGATGCCAGAAAATCCGTCACCTCGCGGTCCCTGGAAACGGCATACGGCCCGTCGTCCTGATTAAAGAAAACCGTATCGATGTGATACTCCGCCAAAAGCAACCGGAATGCTTCCAGCGGTTTATCGTGAAAAATCCGGAAGGAACTGCCCCGTTGTTTAAAAAGATGATGCAGTTTCTGTACCTCCCTCAACAGGAAGGTCACCCTGGAATCATCTTTCTCCAGATCAAGCAGAATAACGGTATCGAAAATAAACACCGGCAAAACAGGCTTCCCTGCTGTCAGTGCGGCATAAAAGCCGTGATTGTCTG
>CAZANK010000166.1:2500-7494 GCA_964486235.1 uncultured Prolixibacteraceae bacterium
ACCGCTTTGCGTAAAATAGTAAATAGCACCTATGCGTCTTTTTAATTATTATCCAACCCGAAACGAGCCGGATGCAGCGCTTGAAAAAAAAATCTTCCGGTACAGCCTGATCATTCCGGCAGTCTTCGTATGCGGCTTCTGGACAACCTTTCTGGCAGAAGTCGTGCTTCAGAAGGATTTCGCGGAATTCGGGATTTATCCCCTTCACCTCAAAGGACTGAAAGGCATCGTTTTTTCGCCGTTTATCCATGCCAACCTGAAACACCTGGCTGCGAACTCCATTCCCTTTCTGGTGCTCTCCTTTTCGCTTTTTTACTTTTACAGAAAACTGGCATACCGGATTTTCCTTCTGCTTTATTTCCTTTCCGGACTTTGCGTTTGGCTCGGCGGAAGGGAGGCATGGCATATCGGAGCAAGCGGCATCCTATATGGACTGGGGGCATTTCTCTTTTTCAGCGGCATCTTCAGAAATGATGTCAAACTGCTCACCATTGCCATTGTTGTCGTCTTTCTGTATGGAGGCATGTTCTGGGGTATCTTCCCGATCGAAGCCTCCGTTTCCTGGGAAAGTCACCTCTGGGGATCCGTCAGCGGTCTCGTACTAAGCCTCCTTTACCGGAACCAGGGCCCCCGGCGTACCCGCTACGAGTGGGAAGGTGAACAAGAGGAGGAAACCGGCGATCCTGTTGATAATAAAGAAGAACCGTTCGACGATCAGCCTTAAAACGAATCCATTGCCAAAAAACTTAGGTGGTGTTGAAAAATACAAAGAGAAAATTTTTAACTTTGCCTCCTTCAAAGTAACAGGTTCTATAATAATGATTAGCAGAAGAATTATCCGAATTAAGGTATTGCAGGTACTCTACGCCTACTATACATCGCCGGACAAATCCATTAACCTTACTGAAAAAGAGCTTTTTTTCAGTATTCAAAAGACATACGATCTTTATCACTATATCCTTCAGCTTCCGGTAGAACTCGCTAATCATGCCCACGCGCTGATCGAGCTGCGCAGAAAAAAGCATTTCCCCACCGAAGAAGACTTAAATCCCAACTTCCGTTTTGTCAATAATCAGGTTATCTTCCAGTTGCGATCGAACAAGTCGTTGAATAACTACCTGGATCAGTCAAAAATGAGTTGGCACGACGAACCGGAGCTGGTCAGAAGGCTTTACAACACGCTGCTGGAAACCGACTTTTATGCAGAATACATGTCGGTGCCGGAGCAGCCCGGTTATGCGGACGACAGGAAACTGCTGGAATTGCTTTTTGGGGAGGTGATCCTGCAGTCGGACGATCTGAACCTTTTGCTCGAAGAAAAGAGTATCTACTGGAACGATGATCTTGATTTCGTGACCAGCATGATCATCAAGACGCTCAAAAAATTCAAGGAGTTTTCAGACAGCACGCAGGCGCTGCTCCCGTTCTTTAAAGACGAGGAAGACCGGGAGTTCGCCAAAAACCTTTTCCGGAAAAGCATCTTAAACCATCAGGAAATCAAGAAGATTGTTGAACAGCATACGGTAAACTGGGATGTGGAGCGGATCGCCTTCATCGACAACATGATCCTGGAACTCGCTATTGTCGAGTTTCTCTACTTCCCGTCCATCCCCACCAAGGTCACCCTCAACGAATATATTGAACTATCGAAGTATTACAGCACACAGAAAAGCCGAAACTTCATCAACGGAATCCTGGATAAGTCCCTGAAAGCCCTGAAAAAGGAAGATAAGGTCATCAAAACCGGGCGCGGCCTTATCGGTGAAGAAAGCGGAAATGAATGAAGCAATGGCTTTTTATATCGATGTTACTGCTTTTTTCCGGTTGTCGGGACCGGACTAAAAGCCCGGTGAGCGGGCCGGATGAAAATACTGACACTGCAACGTTTGTGTTTCAGGAAGAATTCCATAATTTTGGATCGTTGCAGGCTGGTGAAATCGTCGCCTACAGTTTCTGTCTGAAAAATACAGGGACAAAGGCGCTGCGCATTGAAGATGCCCAATCCGATTGTGGTTGTATCACCGTAGAATACCCCAAAGAGGAGGTCAGCCCCGGCGATTCCGTCTATGTAGACATCCTGTTCAACTCCGCGGGAGAAACAGGAAGGCTTTACAAGGAAGTCGCGATCATCACCCATGCCGCCGGCAGCAAAATTAAAAAGGACCTGGCTATCGTCGCGGATGTCAGGAACGACAGGATAAACATTTACAAGCGTTAAAAAACAGGATAAACCCAAATTAAAAGAATATACACATGAATTACTTTTTAATGACTCAGCCACAAGGCACCGATGGCAATCCGCTGACGGCTTTTTTGCCGCTCATCCTGATCATGGTGATCTTCTATTTTTTCATGATCCGCCCGCAGGTAAAAAAACAAAAAGAACTCAAAAAATTTCGTGAAAGCCTGGACAAGGGCGACAAAGTAGTCACTACAGGCGGTATTTACGGGAAAGTAGCTGAAATCAAAGACCATTATGTCGTTTTGCAGGTTGACGAAAACGTGAAACTCCGGGTTGACAAAAGCGCCGTCGTGAAAGACATGTCGGATGTCACCCCTCAGAAATAACGAGCATAAACGTCATGGGGCTGATTGGAACAGCCCTTTTTTTATCGTTAAGCGTATAAAATCCAGGCATCGGGAAAAGAGTCCGGAAAATTCTAAGAATCCGCGGGATGAAAAACAACCGTAAGTTGATCATTTATCTGATATGCGTCGGCATCGCCACCATTTTCTGGTTTCTGAACGCACTGAATAAGCAATACGCGGTGGAACTGACGTTTCCCGTGAAGTATACCAACTGGCCTGCAAACAAAATACTGATCAACAACCCTCCTGACCGTTTTGTCCTAAAGGTCAATTCATTCGGGTTCACCATTCTGCGTTATAAGCTGAGTATGGCTTTCTCCCCGCTGGTCTTTAACGTGAACAATTTTACAGAAAGAAGGCTGACTTTGTCGGACCAATCAGAATATGCCATCCCGACAAGGCCGCTCATTTATCGTCTGTCCGAACAAGTCAGCAATGAATTGAATATTACCGACATTCATCCGGACACGCTGGTGTTCCTGTTCGACAAGGTGACTGCCCGGGATATTCCAGTCAAACCCGACGTCAGCTTCGAGTTGAAACAGCAGCATTTTTTGAATGACGTGATCACGACAATACCCGATTCAGTCCGGGTAACCGGCCCTGGTTCTGTTCTTGACACCCTGCGCTTTGTGACGACAACACAGCAGCATTTTAAGAATGTGGACCGCACCATCAGGCAAAACCTGCCGCTGCAGCCGGTTAAGAATCTGACATTGGGAACAAACCGGGTCCTTCTGGAGATTCCGGTCGAAGAATTTACAGAAAAACAGCTCATCGCGCCGGTCACCATCACCAATCTGCCGCCTGGGTTACGGGTGAATTTGTTTCCCGGCCAGGTGAATGTCAGTTTCATGATCGCCCTGAGTCGTTTTAAGGAGGTAAAGCCCGGCGATTTTAAGGTGAGTGCTTCTTATGAGGACATTAAAAACAGGGTTGAGCTGCTCCGGTTGAAGATTGAAGCCCAACCACCGTTTGTACATTCTGTCGTCCTTTATCCCGAACACGTGGAATATTTGATCGAAAAATAAAGATGTTAAAAGTAGGTATCACCGGGGGAATTGGCAGCGGAAAATCGACAATTTGCAGATTTTTCGAAACACTGGGAGCGCCGGTGTACCTGGCAGATTCGGAAGCGAAAGCGCTGATGAACAGTTCGCCGCTTATCCGAAGCCAGCTCATGCGCACATTTGGCAGGGACATTTACCAGCCCGATCACACACTTAACAGGAAGAAACTGGCTCAACAGATCTTTCAATCCGCCGACCTGCTCGAGAAAGTCAATTTGCTGGTCCACCCGATCGTGAGACAGCACTTTCTGACCTGGCTTAACAAACAAAATGGCGATTACGTCGTTTATGAAGCCGCGATCCTGTTCGAAAGCGGATTTTACCCCGCCATGGATTTCAACATCCTGGTCACCGCACCGGAAGAAGAACGGATCAGGCGGACAATGGCCCGGGGAGATATCACGCTCGAAGATGTGAAAAACAGAATGGCAAGGCAGTGGCCCGACAAAGAAAAGATGAAAATGGCCGATTTTGTCATCATCAATGACAATGAGGGACTCATTCTTCCTCAATTGATTGAACTGGATAAAAAATTTAGGGCTCATGGATAAATTTGCAAAGTGGATTGCCGGCGGACTGGGGTGGGCCTTTCTTGGCCCGATCGGGGGAATACTGGGATTCGTCGTTGGTTCAATGCTCGACAAGGACGCCGCGGTGTCAGAAAGCCCGGGAAACGTGAAGAGGGGAACAACCACGGGCGGATACGTCATGAGCCTGCTGGTGTTGATTTCGGCCATGATGAAAGCCGACGGCAAAGTTCTGAAGTCGGAACTGAATTACGTCAAGGGGTTTCTGGTCCGCAATTTTGGAACGGATTCGGCCAGGGAAGCCTTGAACATGCTTCGCGACCTGCTGAAACAGTCCATCCCCGTCGCCGATGTCTGCCGGCAGATCCATAAAAACATGGACTACGCCTCCCGCCTGCAAATGCTGCATTTTCTTTTTGGCATCGCGCAGGCCGATGGAAACCTGAGCACAAACGAACAGGAATTGCTGACACATATCGCCCGCAACCTGGGCATCAATGAAAAAGATTTTGAATCGATCCGGTCGATGTTTTTCGGGAACGGCGATGCTGCCTATAAAATTTTGGAAATCGAACCGACGGCGACAGTCGGGGAAATCAAAAAGGCTTATCGCACCATGGCCATGAAATATCATCCGGACAAGGTCAGCTACCTGGGCGACGACATTCAAAAGGCTGCCAGGGAAAAATTCCAGAAAGTCAATGAAGCCTACGAAACACTCAAAAAGGAAAAGAACTTTGTCTAGCGGTTTTCATTGATTATTGATTATTGATTATTGATTATTGATTATTGATTATTGATTATTGAT
>CAZANK010000167.1:0-7479 GCA_964486235.1 uncultured Prolixibacteraceae bacterium
TACATGCCCATTCGATTGTTCGTAAATCTGAGATAGAAATTCCAATGCAAATTGGGTTTTTCCTGTACCGGAGTTCCCGGCTACGGCAATATGGCAATTATTATATAGCTTGGTGTCGTTGAGATTAAGGTATATCGGTTCTTCAATTAGACTTTTCCCAATTTGAATCTTAATCGGATTATCGTAAAAAGATTTCTCAATTTGTTGCTGATTATTTCGGACTGCATCCATTGAAACATTCAGGTCTGTTAAAGCCAGCGTTCCCTTTTCGATGTATTCTACCAAAAAATCAAAAAATGTATAGTTGTAATTGTCTTGGAAGATTGTATCCATCAACTCTAACCCATGATCAATGTGCAATTTGATGTACTTGGGAATATTGTCGTCTGTCTTATAGAGGCCATAGTACTGGCATATTAAAGCGATAAAGAAATCACGATACTTAGCATCAAACAGAATATGATCTTTATATTCTTTCCCTTTGGAATCATATAGGTTAAAATCACCGGTTTGAAACTTCTTGCCGGTTTGCAAAGAATATCCCAATGCAATTCGGGCGATTACATTCTCTTTAGTCCCGTAAGGTAGTTTCGTCGTTAACTTACGAACAACCTCCTGATTTTTCTCCGATGTTCTTATGTTAATTTGCATTGTATAGATCGTTGTAAGTTGTTATAAACTGCTCAGGAGTGGTTTCCAAAAATTCGGAACTATCCGTAGAGGTATTATTTATCAAGAATGCTTTGCAAACTTTCGGTTGGAGAATCTCATACTCTTTTGCCGTAAGTTCTTTATTGATAAGAGGAAATATTACCACTTGCTTGGATACATTCGGATAGAAGTGTCGAATGATATTTTCCGCATGTTCTTCATCAAATTTCTGCATCGGGCTATCAATGAAGACCGGAAACTCGATTTCGGATTCGTCCACCAATGAACTCAATAAAGCAGAAGCATACATCTGTCGTTCTCCCATAGATAGCGAACTCTTATCAATAATCTTGTCGTTCCCGTTATAGAGAACAATATCTATATCGTCTCCCGACATGCTGATGTCCACATCAACTTTTCGGATAAAATTCTTCTTATGTAAAAGGGTGTCAAGCGAAATGAGCATCTTTTCACCGAGAGATTTCTTCTTCTCTTCCTTAAACAGATTAATGAACTTTTGTAAACGGTTAATCAACTGCTTCGTTTTTTGCTCTTTTTCTGAATAAACACTTGATTCATCTATCTTTTTACGAAGAATTTCCTGACGTTGCTTATGAGTTTTCCCTTGATTACTCAATTCACCTATTTTCAGAACGATAGACTCTATCTCATTTTCAATAGAGATAATCCGTTTATCTAACCGCTCTTTGGTATCTCGTAATGCTGCTATATACTCGTCTTCCGCGCTTTTTTCCGCATCTCGTATCTTTCTGATAATGGCATCAAGTTGGTTTTTGACAAATGAATATTCTGTATTCATCTGAGAAAACGCATCCTTGAAACTATGCTTAATGGTGCTGACCAACTGATTAAACTCATTAGTCTCCACATTAGAAAAATCATGTAATATTTTGATATTCTCCGGGAGTTCCTTTAAGTCCGAATAGAAGTATTTCTTGACCAGTTTTCTTATCTGGGCTTCATAGAAATCACGGATATTGACATTTACCACAAAATTTGTTTTAAGGCGTTCAGCTTCAATATCCTGTCGTATTTGGTCTATTTTCTCGTTAACATCATCCTGCCTGTATTTTTGCTCGGATAAATCTTGCTCATTCTTTACCTGTTCAGAAACACCGGCAAGCGTATCTCCTGCAAGGGCAAACGGAATGATATCCAGCAAATCTTTAAGTTTTTCCTGAATCTCATCTTTTTGCCGTTCCAATTTGACTTGCTCATCCTTTAATGAAGTTAGTTCTTCCAAAGTCATTTTATCTCCTTCGCGAATCAACTTCCGTTGAATGTCCTCTGCCTCTTTCTCCTTTTGATTCCTTTCATGCTTCAGGTCATCAATCTGATCCTGATATTTTTCTATTTCAATATTTGTATTGGCAATATCTGCATGAAGCTGATTGAGTTCCTCCTGTTCTTCCGGTTTGGCAGAGCGGCGACGGTATTCGTCTTGCTTTTCTTCCAGATTCGCTTTTAAATCTTCGTATTTCTGAATCCCAAGAACTTCTGAATACGCTTTACTCAATTGTCTACGTTGGCTGTTAGAGTTTACTTCCGCCAACGATACTATTTTTTCTGCATCGAAGAAGAAAAACTTCGCTATCTCAATAGGGAGAATGAAATCACGGATAAAAATTTCCTCTCCTTTTTGATTCTCTTTTGTAAGGTCATCAATTAGTTCATTCGGATAACCGTCGATTAAAACCTCGACCTTATCCGAAGTGCTTGAAACGATATTATATGAGCGTCTTATCGTAACCTCATTGCAGGTAATATCTGGAATTTTAACACCTGAGAAAGTAATGGAAACCGAAAATTCCGTTTCCCCATCTTCGTATGCTTTGCGATTAAGGCTATTCGCTATATATTTTGTATAATTCCCCTTATCTCGAATCTCTTTTTCGTATAGTTCATCCACTTTCTCCATTTGCTTGCCGTACAAACACCAAACTAATGACATCAGAAAAGTCGTTTTCCCATATCCGTTTTTCCCACTGACAACAATGATATTTTTGTCATCAGAAGGAAGCAAAGAGATTGTATTTGTCCCTTTGTATATTCTGAAATTATTCAGTTCTATCTCCTTGATATACATTATGCCGGCTCTTTATCCAGATACTTTTCAATAACTCTCTCCATATCGTCTTTCAGACCGCGTTTCCTATTCAATAATGCTTTATTCTTTTGCATTATCAACAACTCCTGTATTAAGTCGAAATCAGACGGTTGGTCATCGCAGACGGATTTCAATAAATCTATCTCCTTCTGGATTTTCTCGGTATCCTTCTTCATATCTAATGTTTTATCATAAACTTTGTTGTAAATCTCCGAAACCCGATAATTAAAAAGTAGGTCTTTATGCCAAATAACTTGAATCGCAATTAATTCCTGATTAGTAATCAACTCTATTCCGAGCTTCTCGACCTGCATTGTTCGTTGGGCTGTCAGTAGTTGTTCCAGCAATGCGGCTCTATACTTGGGAGTATAATTTCCCTGATTGACACCATCATCACTTACCGCTGCTTGTCCATTTCTACGGGTAGGCAACCTATTCTCCGAAACATTTCTCTCATCAAACATACTTGTTCGCAAAGAGAGAAGAGGTTGTAGCCATGTTTGCCCTTTGGCTACTTGCGCTGTCAGGGATTTATCTTCTTTGACAACAGTGCATGTCCAGCATCCAAAACGGCTTTGCCCGCAAGAACCGTGGCTCTTATCGGTAACCATTGTAGGACATTCATAATCATCTGCACTTGCATCAAAGTAGATCTGGAATAATTTAGCGTTGTCAGCGCCCCACGGGGAAGTCATCGTGTTGATGATATACCAAACTTCTTCCAAAAACAGCTCCTTTATAGGCGAATATACAAATGTATTGGGATGATGAGGATGTTTCGTTAATCGCTTCCCTTTTATTTCGTGCTTTTTAATTGATCTGGCTCTTGTTGCACTCTCTGAACTCCGCGTTCCGATCAAAATAATAGCTTCTCCGTTTTCAGCAACCTGTTCTATTATAAACCGAGAAGTCGGCTTTATCTTCATTTTATCAGTACACCAACGAAAGGCATTATTCGGAACAGGATACCCCCTACCGATAACATTCACCCAAAAAGTATCTTCTAAACGAGGAATTGTATTTTCAACAAAAACAGGTAATCCTTGCGCTACGGCAGAATCTGCTATTTTTTTGAGTACCTCTCCAACATAATCCTGAATTATAGGATTTTCCACCAATGTATCGTTGCAAACTACATGAATTGGGCGTTTACGACTTTCGGCAGGAATTTCCATCAAGGCATACCAAACTAATTGCAACAATACAGTGGAATCTTTTCCTCCGCTGAAACCTATGATCCAAGGGCGTAGAGAGTCCTCTATTAGGTATTGATCTTTAAGTTCTGATATGATGTGCTTTATCCTTTGAGACATAATTTATCATTTACGGCAAATGAATGTATTAACTGACCTAATTATCACGATGTTATACTTCATTGCTACTTATCTGCAAAAGTAATATAAAAAAATGAGGTAAGAATAAAAAACATAAATCATTTGCTTTATATCATCATGCTTGCTCTCATCGCAAGAGATACGAGCACGTCAAAGAATGTGAGTTTTTCAAAACAAATAGCGCCACAAACTGCCATAACAGCGCCACAAGCTGCCACACGTTTGTAAATCAACAAAGTAAAGGTCGTTACTGCATAATTTCGCCTTTCAAACATTTTAAAAGCGAATATTATGCAACAAGAAGATGACCTGCGGGGCTTGGCGAAAGTGATGGACTTCATGCGTGCCCTCTCAATCCTATTTGTAGTGATTAACATTTATTGGTGTGCGCCCGTAAAGGTTACTTTGTAAATATCCCATTAGCAAGGGATTAGGTAAGTGTTCTTTGAGAAACCTATCATCAGCCGTCTACCTGAATCGTGAAAACTTAAGCGACCGGGGAGCGTAGCATGACGGAAAAGTCATAAGTCAGTCAGTTACCAGACTGCTACTGAATGGCGAGATGAAACGATGGATATGAGGATGAAGACCGAATTGTTTGAACGACAGTCCGAGTTGCTTAAAAGGTAGCAATGACGTAAGGTAGCTATTAATCGTCATTCCGCAGTACTGCTCCGGTGTACCAGTACGGAAGCAGCAAGAACTTATTGCGGAACAACCATAATAAATGGGAAAGGGCGGACGTCGCATCCGACAATCCATCACGCTAACAGTTACAAAGTAATAAACGGGGATTGCCTATTCCCGGAGCGCCGAAAGGCTATCAGGTGCAGACCTGTGAAAATCCGGAGTGGCAACGGAGCCTCCATAGTAGTCCGAGCAGGGTAACGTCCTGTACATGGCGAAGGGGGGCAGCTAATTTTCTTTAATACAATTAACGGATAATGTGTGAGACATTATGAGAAATCCAGAAAAAGTATTAAACAGTCTGAACGAACACAGTAAGGATTCAAGCTACAAGTTTGAACGCCTTTACCGTAATCTGTTCAATGAAGAGTTGTTTTATGTTGCCTATCAGAAGATTGCATCGAATGATGGCAGCACGACAAAAGGTTCTGACGGTCAAAGCATTGATGGTATGAACCTTGCTCGAATTACGACGCTGATAGCATCGTTGAAAGACGAAAGTTATCAACCCCACCCGGCAAGGAGGGTTTATATCCCGAAGAAAAACGGGGGAAAACGCCCTCTGGGAATACCTGTCTTTGAAGATAAGCTGGTGCAGGAAGTGATACGAATGATTTTGGAAGCAATTTACGAGGGGCATTTTGAACACACCTCTCACGGCTTTCGACCTCAGCGGAGTTGCCACACTGCACTATTGCAAATCCAAAAGACATTCACGGGAGCGAGGTGGTTTATTGAGGGCGACATCAAAGGGTTCTTCGACAACATCAATCACGATGTTTTGGTCGGAATTCTGCGGGAGCGCATCAACGATGACCGTCTTATTCGCCTAATACGAAAATTCTTGAATGCGGGGTATGTCGAAGATTGGATATTTCACAACACTTACAGCGGAACGCCGCAAGGAGGTATCGTCAGTCCGATTCTGGCGAACATATACCTCGACAAGTTAGACAAGTATGTGAAAGAGTACATCCAAAACTTTGACAAAGGGGAAAAACGCCGAGTGAGCGATGAAACGAGACACTTTGATAACGAGCGGAGACGGACTGTGTATAAAATGAAGTCTGTAAAAGACGAGACAGAAAAGACGGCACTGGTCGCAAGACTCAAAGCCATCGAGAGGGAACGTGCCGCGTTTCCGTACGGAGATGAACTGGACGAAAATTACCGACGACTCAAGTACATCCGATATGCCGATGATTTTATCTTAGGCGTTATTGGAAGTAAAGAGGATGCAAAACGTATCAAAGAGGA
This sequence comes from uncultured Prolixibacteraceae bacterium, assembly GCA_964486235.1. Lineage (GTDB taxonomy): Bacteria > Bacteroidota > Bacteroidia > Bacteroidales > Prolixibacteraceae > JBCFBK01. The sequence goes on from CAZANK010000167.1 coordinate 6,058, forward strand.
TATCAAGAACTTCCTTGCTGATAAACTTGCCCTCGAACTATCCGAGGAGAAGACGCTGATAACCCACACGGCGAAAGCAGCGAAATTTCTTGGATATGAGGTAACGGTAACAAGAGACGACGATCAACGACGGGATACGCTGGGTCGCTTGAAACGCACCTACGGCTACAAAGTCCGGCTGAATATCAGCATGGGCTCACTACGGGACAAACTTCTGGAATACAGGGCTATGGAGATCAAACTCCAGCACGGGAAAGAAGTATGGAAACCCGTAGGTCGAAAGGGGCTGATATTCAACGATGACCTCGAAATCCTAAGCCGATACAATCGGGAAATAATGGGGTTTTGCAACTACTACCTTATCGCCAACAACTGTGCAATACTGCATAACTTCCAATACATCATGGAGTACAGCATGTATAAAACCTTCGCGAACAAGTATAAAAGTACGGTACGGAAAATCAATAAGAAATACCGCCGTAACGGACAATTTACCGTGAAATACGAGCACAAAGGGGTGATTAAGTCTCGAACCTTTTACAAAATGAGCTTCAAGCGCCGTAAAACAGCGCTCAACCAGATTCGCGACCTGCAACCAAACTCTGTCGCTGATATGAGCCGTACCAATTTAACGGACAGGCTCAAAGCGGAAAAGTGCGAGTTGTGTGGGGCTACGGACAAGCTACATATGCACCACATCCACAAACTCAAAGACCTGACCGGGAAAGAGAGTTGGGAAAAGCACATGTTAGCTCGCAAGCGCAAAACTATTGCCTTGTGTTCTGACTGCCACGGGTTGCGACATCAAGGTAAGATTTAGACTGAGTAAAATTGGTGGAGAGCCGGATACGCGGAGACGTGTAAGTCCGGTTCGGAGGCGAGTATTTGGAAACCTATCGCAGAAATGCGACAAGGCGCTGGGTACTTAGCCTACACTGCTATGGCCAGATGGTCGTGTGGGGTATCAATGTGGGAGTAATTGATAAAATACTCCTGAATTTTGACCGAACGGCGGGGCTGTTCCATAATATATTATGGACGAAACTTTTTGCCGTCGTATTCCTTGCCCTTTCCTGTCTGGGAACAAAGGGCGTGAAAGAGGAAAAGATAACCTGGAACAAAATCATTGTTTCGCTTTCTGTCGGCTTCGTGCTGTTTTTCTTTAACTGGTGGCTACTATCGTCGCCGCTACCTATGGAAGCCAATACCGGACTGTATATCCTCACGATGTTAGCCGGATATATCTGCCTGCTTATGGGTGGGGTGTGGATGTCGCGCCTACTGAAGAACCGGCTTATGGAAGACCCCTTTAATATCGAGAACGAGAGTTTCATGCAGGAAACCCGCCTGCTTGAAAACGAATACTCAGTAAACCTGCCCTCAAAGTTCTGGTATCAGAAAAAGGAATGGGATGGCTGGATA
>CAZANK010000168.1:0-7439 GCA_964486235.1 uncultured Prolixibacteraceae bacterium
TTACAGTATCATTTACAGTATCATTTACAGTATCATCGTATTAATTGATTTGCCAGAAGCCACTTTTGTCTGAGCCCTCTCTTCCAACTATTCCCGCTTCAGTAAGTTTTTTAAGATATCTTTTAACGGTAATAATTGAAATTCCAAGAATCCCGGCCATATCCTCCGCTGAAACGGAATTATCAATCGCAATGAGCAGAAGGACAAAGAAGGTCTTTTCGGCTTTTCTCCTTTGATGTTCTTCCAAAGTCTCTCCGAACTCTCTCCGAACTCTCTCCCAAGTCTCTCCGAAATTGTTCTGAAGATACTCCTTAAATACCCCGTAAATATTCCGTAAATCATTGATGTTTTTATCCGGTGGCATTTTCATCCTTTCCGAAATTGTCCCGAACTCATTCCGAATTTTTTCCGACATCTTTCCGACATCTTTCTGACTTTCCGAAAATTCTTCCTTTTTCGCGCTTGCCGGCTTCTCTGCTTGTATTAGCCGGAAATTGACAATGACAGAGTCAAAATCGACATTGAACTGAGGGACTGTATGATTGTAGAGGTTCCAGTTGTATTCGATATTATCCAGCCCGTAACCCGCGTTTTCAGCTAATTTCACGACTCTGAACAGTTTGGTAATGACTGGGTTTCGTGGCAATGAGATGTCTTTCCCTTTTAGTTCTTCAATCGGTTTTGGCATCCCGCCCGGGTTATAAAACTCGATATGATCGGTAAAGATCCTGATCCGCGGACAGGCAGGAGAGAAATGGTCGGAGTGCATGAGCATATTGACGAGCGCTTCACGCAACGCGTCAAAACCGGGGGAAACATCCATTGCAAAACCCTCGTTCCCCATTTGAAATTCGACATCAACCTTCGATTTTAACCGGGCCACACATTCGAAATAATACTCCCACAAGTTATCGTATTCATCCATGCGAAACGTATACCGAACTTTCGCATCGGTGTAGGAGGTACCCGGTATTTCCAGCAAATCGATTCTGAAATCGGGAAAGAACCGCTCAATGGCATCCCTGTTCCCTAAGAAAAGTAAGCCACCCAGGGTGCATTGCTTCCCCTCCATAATACGAAGCTTCTGTAAAAAATCATCTTCGTTGTAGCGGTTGTAGCTTACCGTCGGATTAAACCGGGACATGTAATCGCGGTAACGGGAAAGCGATGCGTTGTTGATGTCTTTACGGCTTGTCCCTGGCGCAATTTCCGAAGTCTTCGTGCCAAAAGTCTGGTCCCGGTACATGGCATCGATTTCCTCACGGGATGCCCGCTGGTCAGAACTTCCCCGTCGGATAAACGTATTTTGAAGGCTGTTGTAATAGACGGGCTTTTCTTTTGAAGCAGGAACGTAAAAAGCGATGACAGTTTTCCCGTCAAGGATATATTTCTCCTGTCTTGTGGAAACAAAGACATTGAACTTGCCCCCGCGAATGGCATTTAAAAAGTCCTGTTCAACCTTTTCCGGATCGGTTATTCCCTGAATTTCGAAATGGATACCAGATTGTCCGATCCCAAACAGCAACCAGCCACCCGAGGTGTTGGAAAAAGCGCTCACGGTTTCCCAGGTATTTTTCGGAAGGCCGCCTTTTGCCGCTTTTACCTCAAAATCTTCCCATTCCAGGTCGGAAAGTTTTCGGATGAGTTCTTCTTTGGTCATTACAATTGAATTCGGCGGTTACTCTGAATTTGTTCTTTTAAGGCTTTCCCAAAAGCCTTCAGGTATTCGTCCACATCTTCCTCGGTCTTTAGCTCCGTCTTCGCAAACTCAAATTTGACATTGTTCCGCTTGATGTAGTGGGCTGGTCGCTCCTTCGGAAACTCCTCATCGATGTCCTCAGCAGGATTCGCCAGGGCGGCCATCTCGTTCAACTGCTTTGTAAAAAGCGTATCGAGTGCCCGGTTCCTGATGTCGCGGATCACAGCAATGTATCGTTGCTCATTCAGCTTTTTCAGTTCCTGCTCAAAAGGCTGGAGAATTTGACTTTTCCGGGCATCGGTCAACTTTGAAAAATCATATTTTACCTTGATATCAGCCATGGCTTTCGCGATCGACTGGACTGCCAGGGCTTTTTCAGCTTCTATTTTGTCCAAAACCTTCGTGTAGAGTGAATCCTTGCATGCTTTCGCATCACGGATTAAATTGCCAAGGTAAGGTTTGGGGTGGTTCATCAGCCTGTTCAAGATATCCAGTTCGTCACCTTCCACATAATCGAGATTCGACGTGTCGCCCGAGAGCAATTTTTGAATGGAATTGTAAATGGTAACCTGGTCGCCGTTCATGAACCGCTTGATCGGGTCGAGCAACTCTTCTTTGGTATCGGGTAACTCATCTTCAAAGTCACTCAGGTTGGTGAGGTAATAACCATATTCCTTGTTTGACCATCGTCCCAGCTTCTCACTGAAGGGCGCCAGGCTTTCAAGAAACGGGTACTGCTTTTTTTGAACCAGCAATTTGTTGACATCGATCAGCATCTCCTTAAGCTTTCCTTTAAAGGCATTGGCCACATCCCGGGCTTCTTTCCACGGGCAGCTTTCGTCGAACGCATCCGCGTATACCTGTTTCAGCTTTTTGATCGCCTCGGGAGAAACTTCACCCGGCGCTTCGAGCAGGGTATTTCCATGATAAGCGCTGTTGAGCAAAACATTCAGCACATCTTCATCTTCCAACAGGTTGGAATCTTGTTTCAACTCCAGCTTCCCCCGCTTGTAAATCCTTGCCGTCATGGTCCAGATGGCATTCGGATACCAGCCATAAGGCCTCCGGGTAAAGTGATTGCGCAAATCAGTCAGTGATGTCCGGTCCGATTGCTTTTTCCTGCGGGTCACCAGATTGAGGATTTCCGATTCAGCCTCGGCAAGTGAATTTTCATCCAAACCAAATAACTCGCCCACCCGGCTTCGGACCGTTGTTCTGATCGTATCTTCACTGTATTGCAGGTTTCCCAGCATTTTCAGGCCCGGATACGCCATTTTGACTAAATCCTGGAAAGCATTCACCACCCGTGTTTTCCCATCGGCGGTCTGTCCCATCTCGTGCCTCCTCCCGTTCATATAAACTGCGGCATCGGCCAGCGATTTGTTGGCCAGCAGCACCAGGTTCCTTTTGCGTTCTGCATTTTGCTGCGTTTTTTCCTGCAAAATACGTTTGAATTCAGAGCGGTTGGATGTGGATAGATTCTGCATGACATACTTGTTTGTTCGCAAGTACATCTTCAGGTCTTTGATAAAAACAGCATCGGGCGCCATTACCATTTTCATTCCCGGAATGCCCATGGTCTGGGCCTTGAGAATCTCTTCGTTATTGTAATCCGCATTATTTTGGGTAATGATCTCAATCTCCAGCTCTTTTTCCCGCCCCAGGACAGCGCCGTCAATCTTACTCGTGAAATCGTAATCCTGCTTATTCCCGGTATACTTCAGTTTGCTGTCCCTGATCATCTCGTCGAAAATGATTTCTTTCAGTTGTTGGGTGATCGCCTGGTCATCGATATCCATATTTTTGATTTCCTCTTCCACATCTTTTTCATCATCGGTCAAAAATTCGTACAGATCGCCGTTGCGTTGCACATAGCTCTGGTTTTCAAGGAGGTTTAGCGCTTTTTCAACTTTTAATTCATGTTCCTTCAGGTTCACGTCAATGTGATCGATCATTAACACCGAAACATTTCGTTTGGTGGTTTTAAAGCTTCCGAAGTATTTTACCAGGAATAAAGCTTTTAGCACCTTCAGCGCAAACCGGTCTTCCAAATTCCGGTCTGCCAGGGTTACCGAACTTTGTATCTCCCCCCGCAGTTCATTCCGAATACCTTCAAACATGAAATCAAAACTAACAAGAGCTTTGGTTTCGCGTTCTTCAAGCTGCTTGACTACTTGCTGAAATACGCTTAACATGGAGCGCTCCCCGACCGAGGCATGTTTCCCCTGGAAAGCGTTATGCATGGAAAGCGCCCTGCGGCAATTTTGAAAAAGGTCGAACTGATAGGGTGTGAAGGGGTACTTATTTCCAAAGTCGGCAGCATCTGCATAGCCTTTAAACTGAACGCCGGCCTCGGAGAAAGAAAGTAAAGATTCCAGGTAAGCGTTTTCGCGTATGAAGTCTTCTTCGAGCGCTTTTTGAAAAATGTCCTTCTTTTTCAGCAATCGCTTTTCAATTACTTCATCCACATTGGCCGAAGTTAAAGGGATTTTTATCTTGAAACGGGCCTGAATCCGTGAAAAGTCATTTTGCTGCTGCTTGTCCATGTCGCCCACCACCTTTTCCATGTCCTCCTGCGAGGTGACCAGGATCCACGCCGCGCCTTTGGTTTTTGTCGCGAGCGTTTCTGCAATTGTCTGAAGGTTCAGCATCAGTTTCGTGTTGTCGCTGATGTACTGTCCAACCTCGTCAACGAAAAAATTTAACCGGAACCCGGCGGGCCCGGATTGGATGTAGTCACTGACCCGTTCACAAAAATCTTCAATGGACTGTTTATGTTTGTCTTCCAGGTCATCCAGAATCGTTTCATACCTGGTTGCATCATGGCCGTTCAGATCACTTAACACGGCTGCAATATCGTCCGTGACCTGCGGGTCGAAATAGTCGGTCCGGGCTTGCTGCCAGCTCTTCCCGTGCCTGGCCCCAAACTTCTTTTTAAAGTCGTCATATTTACCTTGCTTATCCACCCAGGCTTCAAATTCAGCGACGTGCGGCTGAAACCCGTAATAGCCCAGATGGTCGAAAAAAACTTTGTAAAAGACCGATAAAATGGCTTTTGCATCTGTTTTGCTGGTGATTTGCGCCTGTTGGTCAATATTGAAAAGGATCGATTCGGACGGAATTCTCGTCGCCCGGAGAATGTCGCCCTTCAATAGTTCGTCGTCCTCAATCTTTTCCGCGAACAACTCGCCGCATTTGTAGTTATCATGCTCCTTGTTGGCCAGCACATACGAAAGGATTTTCAGCAGGTGCGATTTCCCGCTCCCGAAAAAGCCGGAAATCCACACGCCGTTAGCGCCGCTGTAATTGTTGTAGGCATAAAAAAGATCCCGGATCTTGCCGGCGATTTCACGCGTGACGACATACTCGGTCACTTCATCCGAAATATTATCCCGATCGTCTGCTTTTATGACCGTTTCAATGTAACGGTCAATCGGTTTAGCGAATAGTTCTTTGATGATCATCTGGTTGTATTTTTTCAATATTGAAGGCCCGGTAATAATTATCGTCTTTTAGTCTCCCGAACAGCTTCAGCGAAATGCCGTCATATTCACCCGGGAAAAAACAAACCGTGGGGGCATCTTTGGCAATGTTCTGGAGATTATTCAGAATCGTGTGCGACCGGATATACGGATATACCAACCCGACGCCGGTGAGAAAATAAACCGCGGCATCAGTCGCCCGGATCTTTTCCGCAATTTTGGGAATAAGAACTTCGTGAATATTTAATGACGATTGAAGCGCTTTCAGAAACTTCTCTTTGCTTTTTACCTTTTCAACACGAAACAGGCGTTCCATTCCTCCTTTTTCTTCCAGGATCTCACAGACCGTGTCATACAAATTGATCTCCAATACGCTTACTCCTGCATTGATCAATTTATTCTTAAGCATTTTGATCGCATCCCGGATTTTCAACTCCTGTTTCGCGTCATACGGGGAAATAAAGAATGGAATTTCCCCTCCAAGAGAGCGCTTACTCAAAAAACTTTCACCAGAAATAATCTGATACAATCGTGTGAATTTTAGCGATAAATCTTCCATGTTAATTGAGGTTTTCAAGATCAGGATCACTCATCAGGAATACCTTTAACCACTCCTTGTTATCTTCGGTAACTGCCTGAATGACTTTTGTTGTCGGGAGTTGCGGTTGTATCGCTCTTTGCCGCACATGGTCGATGATGCCGGCCTGTTCCAGTATTTTAAAGGTGACTTGCCTGATCTTTTTCTTTGTCGATTCCGTTAAGCTTTCCATTTCCGGATATAAGTCTGCTTTCCTCCTGAAGAAAGAAACATAATCCCCTTCCGAAATCCGGTGATCGGACAGGAGCAGCTTTTCCCGGAGAACTTCCACGGAAAAGTCACGGATAAACAGGTGCGCTTTGCAAACGGCAAGGAAGGCGATATGTCGCTGCTCCGGGAATTCTCCGTCAATCAAAATAGCAGTTTGTTTTGCCGTCAGCCTCTTAAGTCGTTTGCTGATTTCATTAAACCGGTTTTTGCCGGTGCGGGCTTTCCCCTCACCCAGCTCCCCGAAATCAATGTTTTCGCCTTTTTCAAGCGCTTCTGCCACCCGTGCCATGTCGTTCACCCGGAGCGAAAAACCAGTATATGAAAAATCGTATCTTTTGGACATCATCATGAATGTACTAATTCCTTGACGGGAACGTTCAACAACTCACTCAGCTTTTTAAGATGCTTTTCTTTGGGCGCGCTCTTCCCTTGTACCCAGTTGCTCACTGTGACCACACTCACGCCAATTTTTTGCGCGATAAATGTTTGCTTCATCCCCTTCGCCCGAATAATCTCTTTCAGCATCGCTTAAAAAAAAATTAAAGTTTGTCTTCGATCAAATTTAAGCATTCCCTGTGGATTTCGCCTTCTTTTTCAGACAAAATGTGCAGTGTTTATATCGGGAAGTACAGAGGCCGTAACATCATGCTGCTATAACTGGGGCAGGGAGGATAGAATTATTATCCTCCCTGTCTTCTGGATGATCCCGGACAGTTCGTTGTTCGGAGCAGCATGACAGGCTATGCCTATCATGACTAAACGCGGATTATTGAATCAGTACCCGGGATTTTGGGTCATATTAGGATTCAAATCAAGTTCGCTCATCGGTATCGGATACAACTGTTGATAATCCTGAATTTTCAATAATTCTACTGCAAGTCCTGTTCGCTTCAGAAGGGCGAAATAACCATAATCAGCACCGATTACCTTTTTCCACAATCCTGCAATTTCGTATTCAGGTTTTAGGGGAGCTTCCTGTAATGATTCCATGCCCGCGGCCGTTCTGATTTTGTTTATAGCAGCCAGCATCTCCGTTTTCTTGTCTGCACCAGATAGTGCCTCAGCATAATTAAGCAGGATAGTGGTGTTTCGGAATAGCGGATGTAAGCTTCCCTTTTTCAGATATTGCTTGAAAACATCGAAAGACTGATCGCTTTCATCCGACAATAAGAGGGCAAACAATGCTTCCTGATTGTAGATGTCAGTATATACGGTGCCTGCCAAAGAAAATGCGAGGTCTTCGCTGAGAATTTTCCGGAAAGATGTGAGAGCAGCGCTATACTCCTTCTTCTCCAGATAAATTGTTCCAATTAAGGCATTGGCCAGATACTGAGAAGCAACGGGCTGGTTATGTTGCGTTTTTTCCAATAAATGGGGAACTGCTCCGTTCAAATCGGCCAGCAAGGCGCTAAAGATCTCTCCGGTGTTCGTTCTGGCAACAAACATCTCA
>CAZANK010000169.1:0-7421 GCA_964486235.1 uncultured Prolixibacteraceae bacterium
GTCTCATTCGGCATCGTATCACCGGGAATCAGTTTTTTCTCTTTGATGTAATCCAATATGGATCCTTCTACCTTATCCACCAGGGTGGTGGTTCGATGATCGAATCGAAAGCTCATGAGTCAAGTATTATCCTATTTGTCCTACAAATATGACTCCATTCTGCCGTTTTCCAATTCCGCCGGCGTATGTTTTGCAACACAAAAATCAGGTAAAGGCGAATATGCAGGTCCGGGATGTTAAAAAAAATTCACGGATGACAGGCAGTCTCATGCGAGGCCTGTCATCCGTGAACTGCTTACCAGGATAATATCTTGTCCGGTTTATTGGGGAAATGGAATTTTCACCAGGTCTTCCACAATTTTTCCGTGATGTTCAAAGCGGGCAAGGGTATAGACATTGCCGTTTTTGTCAATGGCAATGGAATTGACATAGTTAGGCCTGGAACCGTCTTCATAAAAGACCGGCCCGTGGTCGAAATACTTTCCGGAAGGGAGATGGTAGGTGATCAGGTGCAGGTTTTCAAGTCCACGGGCTGCTCCCATCGCGATTTCGTCGACGCCTTTTACCCTTTTGCCGTCAATGTAAATTGGTCCGCCGGTCAAATAATACAAGGTTTCCTGATCATTTCCCAGGTCAAAACCGAGATAACCGTAACTGAACTGATCGAACATCCCGCTCTTCCTTGACGGTTCGGAGGTAATCCGTTCCACAATCTCGACTTTCTTTTCCCGGGGGTCAAACCGAAAGAGGTAGCCCGAATTTCCATGGACGCCATAGACGACATTTTCCTTCGCGTACCAAACAACCGCGCGCCAGTTATAGCCCATGCTGCCCGGACGCGTGGGATCGTAGCTGCCGAAGTAATCCAGCTTCAAAGAGACCTCATCCATCTTCTTCAATGACGCTGTTTGCGGATCATAAAAGAAAATTTCTCCCTCCGAAGTGGAATAATAGACTTTGCCGTCACGGGGATCTACCACCATCGACCGGCATAAAACCCGGTAATCTTCCCCGACTTTCCCGCCTTCGCCGTTTGCCGAAACAAGTCCAAGATCAGTCAGTTTGCCGGTATTCAGGTCATAATGAATAAAATAGCCCTTGGGCCAGGTAATGGCATAGATCTGCTTCCTTTGAGGATCCACGGTCATGGTCAGCACCCCTTCTCCGCGGGGAGCGATGGCGAGATCTTCAAACTGGCCGGATTCCAGATCGTAACTTAAAAAATGACCTCCCGGGTATAACTCGTAGCCTTCAGGCGCATGTACCGCCAGGCACTCCATGCCGTCGATCATTTCATAATACCCCACGTGGGTGGAAAAATAAAGCTTACCCCCGCTTTCAAAAAACCGGACGTGACTTTTTCCCTGTGCAATCGCCTTTTTGCCTTTTTCGCCGCAAATGTTGTTCAGATCGGCCAAAAATTCGGTTTTATCCAGCCTGGGATCATACCGGTATACCCTTCCTGGCACATCATGGGGCTGGGAGGAAAGCACATAATAGATTCGCCCGTCACTGGCAGCCGAGATCGCGTTATACGTGTCGTGGGCAAGATCAAACCCAGAGAAATACTTTTTCGCAACTAACGATTTCTTTTCATTTTGAGTGTGGTTTAAAGAGATGTCATTCATCACCGTATTCATGGCAACCGTCAGTTCGGGCGTTTTAGGTACTCCTGACTGAAAAGCCAGTTCGGTTGTCTCTTTAATAATTTTGCTTTCAAGACCGGGGTTCCAGGTGGAGGGCAGTCCGTAAACCCTCGAGGAAGATTCCCCTTCGTATCCACCCTCCCTCAGTACGGTTTCGGAGGGGATATAGGCCATCACGTCATTGGAATAGCCCAAAACAAAAATATCATTCCCAAAAATCCGTTTCAACTGAATGGGGTAATCGATCAGTAATTCCCCTCCAAGGCTCACGAGCAATTGATCCCCCAGCCGCCAAACCTGCGCCGGGTACGGGTAAGAAGTGATCAACGATTCGCCGTTGTTCCGTTTTTCCAAAAGTCTTCCGGCCCATCTTTTCTCATATCCGGTAAGCGTTTTCGCCATTTCTTCCAGTTCCGCCGTTGACGGTGCCGGATTTAACTCCAGGTCTGTTTCGGAATAGGCTGCAGCCAGTTGCGGAGAAAGCTCCCGCATCGGTTCGTGTAACACCCGATCCACGGAAGCGGCCAACTCCTGCCCGAACTGCCGGGCCAGCGCCACCGAACGCCTGGGCAAAGGATTCTGGTCGGCGCCGCCACCTTGGAAGAACATGGCGGTGGCCCCTTTATATTTCTGTTCCAGTTCCAACTGGGCGAACCCGGGATAGTCGCCCGACCAGTCGTACCCGTTCAAAACCGTTGCGTGGCAGGCATAGCCAAAAACGATCGCGTTGATCTGACCTTTCTTATCCTCAATTTTCAAAACCGGAACCGCAAAATCATTTGGTCCCTTCAGTTCGGTCAGCTCCGCGAGCTTTGATTCTTTATTGTTGCGCCTGTTCACCTGAACGCGGACAACGCCGTTTTGGGCGTAAATCGACACAGGTTCAAGCGCTTTCTGCGCTTCTTTGGCAAGTTCGGTTACTTGCCCCGTGAGCCATTTGGTATAGCGATCAATTTTTTGTTGCTGCACGGAATCGAGCGGATAAATGTCGGTCAGCGCTCCCGACAGCACAGGCCCTGAATGCGTATGGGAACTGCTCAGGATGATCTGAGACCTGGATAAACCCATTGTCGCCTGCAAATCATCCCGTATGCGATCGGACACTGCCTTTGGAAAACCCAGTAAGTCGGTTGTTATTAACAAGGCTTTGTTTCCTGCTTCATCCTGCAGAAAAAGTGCTTTGGCCCACAGGTCATGCAGTTTTCCCTCAGCAGGTTTGTTTCTGCCCGCATATCCGGCCATCCATATTGACTCCTGAGGAGTGATGACAACTTTTGCCACTCCTGCTTTCCACCCATTCGTTTGCGGGCCGGGAGCGGCCAACAAGTTTACTTCAAAGGCCAGTATAGAAATAATCCAAAAGAATACTCGTCTCATCATTCCTTTATTTGTTTTTGTTGTTTTATTTGTTTCTCTTGTCTCACGACCCGCTACTGTTGTTGTTGCTGTTGCTGTTACTTTAGTTCTTCCGGTTTCCGCTTCCGGGAGTCGCTCTCCCATGGCGTACTCTACGCCAGGCTGTGTCTTTTCCCTTTTGACGTCCCGCCGATATCCTCATGACCCGACCCGGCCCATTCAAAAAATGAAGCAACTCCGGTTTATAACGATCAATGAAAAATGAACAAAATAATACCCCCGGGACAATCAGATCGCGCGAAGCTGATCCCTGTTCTCGTAAACCTTCATGATGGCGTTGATCACATCATCCATGTCAGACTGTCCGGCCAGCAGGGGACCGGAAGCCCACAACATCACCATATTCGCACACACATGATCACAATTCGGCAGATCCAGTTGCTGCGTGAACGTCTTTAGCCTGTCGGACGGATACATGGTCTTGTATTCCTTCAGCGCCACAATGTGGTCGGGCCATGGTTCACGATGCAAACCGTTTTTAATGTAAGGACTCAGTGAAATCCCTTCTGCTGCAACTGCTTTCAGGAATTTATCCCGGGGAGCACCGTTAAATTGCTCCTGATGATAGGCCATCGTATACAGGTAAAACGATCCGCTATGGGTTCCTTCATACAACTTCTGCGGACGGAGACCCTGGAAATCCTTCAGCCTGGAAGTCAGGTACGCGGCATTTCGGTTCCTGGTTTCAAACCTTTCCCTGGCTCCGGGCAACTGTGCCAGTAAAAGCGCTCCTTCCAGTTCGTTCATCCGGTACTTCGATCCGATGGTCATTGTCTTTCCCTGTCGGTTGGTGCCATGATTCTGTACCGTATAACAATCGTCCAGCAATTTCTCGTTGTTACTGATGACCGCGCCGCCTTCGCCGCAGGCGATCGTCTTGCTCGACTGGAAGCTGAAACACCCCGCATCGCCAATAGTACCCAGCAATTTTCCCTGGTATTCTGCGAAGTGGGCCTGACACGCATCTTCGATCACCTTTAAGTTATGCTTTTTCGCGATGGCCATGATCCGTTCCAGGTGACAGGGCTGGCCCATCATGTGTACCGGCATGATCGCCTTCGTATTTTTGGTGATCTTTCTTTCAACTTCATCAGGATCGATCTGGAAAGATTCCCGGTCGATATCGGCCATTACCGGAAGTGCCCGGCTCACCAGTATGGAAGCGATCGTCCCCGGGTCGGTATAAGGAGAGGTAATGACCTCATCACCCGGCCCAATCCCCATGGCCTCCACGACCGTATTCAGGGCTTGTGTCCCTGAACCCGTGGCAATACAACCTTTGGCGCCCATCAACTCCGCATATTCGCGTTCAAAACTCGCCACCGTCCCGTTTTTAGGATTGTTAATCCTGCACCAAAGGCCGCTTTTTGCGGTTTCGGTCAACTGATTGATCATCTTTTCATCCACATAGGGCCAGTCAGGCCATACTTTATGCTTCACAACGGGTTCCCCGCCCAAAATAGCTAATTTCCCTGATACGTTCGTTGTTTTCCCTATGAAAGGAATGCCGCTTAAGGCAACTGTCCCAAGGGTGCCTGCCGAGGCTGTTCCTACAAACCGGCGCCGGCTGATTTTTTTCCTTTCCATTTTTGTTCGCTTTTAGTTGTTAATCACGACTCGTAAAGCTAAATGTTCAGAGGTCAATATCAGGAGTAATAAATGGAGTAATGGGGGAATTTTTTTTTATTCCCGGATCGATCGCGATATTTCCCGATCAGCAAAACAGGAACTCACTAATACTCAAAAAATGATCTTTTAAATAAGATGACCTTCCTTAAACGGAGCGTATCGTAAACCAAGAGTACAGCTATTCATCCCAGTCACCGAAGTCACCAAAAAATCACGGAATGCTGTACGGTCAGGGTAGTTCATCGAAAGAACATAACCTGATCTGTTTTCCGGCTGCGTACTTCAGGATTTCTTCCAGCGCTTCGGGAGTGATATAATTCTTTGGACCCTCCTCCGCTTCATTGCGGATATCATGGGCATACAAAACCAGCAACTCTCCTTTTCCTTTAATCCTGTCAACAGCCCTTTTTGCCTGGATGACAAGTTCGTCAGTTTTGTATTTCGGATGAAAGCTGATACCATCCAGACGACCTTTTCCCCGGATGTTCCCCATGCTGACAAACGCGTTTTCCGTACTTTCCATACTCCCTGCAATACCGCAGCCGCTTCGAAGGTGACGGAAATATTCCAACAGGGCTTTATCGGTAGTATCATCATGATTACTGTTCGGGTACGCAAAACACGACGGAGGAAAACCATTTTCTTCCATGATTTTTACGGCAGGTGCAATTTCTTCGGCAATATACCGGTTAACCGGATAAGTCCTGCAGTATTCAGCAGCCTTGAGATGCCTTAATCCGTGACAGCCAATGGCATGACCGGCATTTTTCAATTTTTTCAGGGCATGGATCTGTTCAGGGGAAAGTTCATCAAAATGATCGACAAAAAAGGTGACATGGGCATCGTATTTTGCAAACAACGGAATTTGTTTTTCCCAGTTCAGCATATTCCGGTCGTCAAAAGTGAGTAACAGCCCGGAAGCTAACTGATCCTCTTTTTCGCGTGGTTCCCCAAAAGAAAATAACATAAAAAGTGCCACGAAAATAAGCAACATGTTCCAAATAAATATCCTCATAGATCCCGATTTTTCCTGTTAATCGACTATGCCCTTTCCAAAGATAGTTTTTTAAGCCCATGTAGACGATAACAGGGGCATTTGTTTTCAGGACAGAAGCAACAATCTGAATATCGTCAAAGCCACCACTCCGTTTATGTCCCGTATAAAAAGCGCTTTTACGGTAAGCAACTCAGGGTCACCCGGACCGGCTCCCGTGATGGAGATAAGATGAGGAAGAAGAGGCATGGTCAGAAAGTTAGAGGGTTATTTCAGTCAGCCAATCCATTGGATTTTTGTAAATAAAAGAATAATTCAACCGTTCGATCAGCTTGCTGCTGTCGACGATCTTCCCGAAAGAAGGATGACCTTCTTTAAAAACCGGCGCCGGTATCCGGGAAATTTCGGAGGCTTTTTCATAGAATTCCCTCCGGGTCGGATGAACCGGACAACATGCGTTGAACGTCTCTCCCCATACTTTCTGTCTGACCAATTCCATGATGATTTGAATGCAATCGTCGCGGTGTATGAGGTTCACCGGCTTCGAACCGTCTGCTATTTCTTTCTGCCGGGTAAGGAAGCGGGCCGGATCGCGATCGGCACCGATCAATCCTCCGAACCTGACCACAGTGGTCATAAAAGCCTGATTTCCTGTCAGGAGTCTTTCGGCTTCAATCAGCGCCCGTCCCGAGGCCTTGTCAGGAGCAGTCGCATCTTCTTCGCGCATCAGTCGGGGTATTTCAGGATAAACCGAAGTCGACGAAACAAACAACACCCGGGGAACCGCGTATTCTTTAAGGAAACGGATCACCTGGCCGACCTGCGCAGGGAAACGGAGTTCAACATCATCAGTCCGGCGCGGAGGGATTAACAGGATGATCAGGTCGGTCTCAAAAAAGCAGGGATCATCGACTTCGATATGATCCGCCTTTACGATTACCCGAAAAGGTTGAATCCCCATTTTGCGCATCAGGGAGTGCTTCTCCGGGGCGGTCACCGAGCCTTTCACTTCAAAGCCTTTTGCCGGCAACGCTTCGGCCAGCGGAAGCCCAAGCCAGCCGCATCCTAAAACGGATATCGTTTCAATCACGCCACGATTCATAAATATTGCGCTTTCATTTGCAACCACCATTTCCTTTTTTTACTGAAATACATTGCCCGGCGTCTAAGACTGCAGTCTCCGATCTCCTTAACAAAGGATTTCATGTTTCATTTCGGGCTCTTTCAGTTTTTTTATGATCCGGTCGACCGAATACTTCACAAACGAACCACTTTCTGTCCCTGATCGTTCGCGGCCACCAACTCAGCCAGTGAAAGTATATTGGGCTCCGGCGACGGCATCACCTTCATTCCCGACTTCTTCAGGGTAGTTCTATGTGTTTACTTTTTCAATTTTTCACTTCTATCTTTCATTATACACAAACACACAAGTCAGTATTTTTACCACCAAAGATACGTATTTATACCTACTAAAAACAAATTTTTGCACCAACTTCACTTAAATTTAACTTTTAAAAATTACCGGCAAATACCCGGTTGATTGAACTATTTTTTGAACAATATGCTACTTTTGTCTTCAACTGTCAATTTTTACTTTTCATTCAAAATACATAGGATTGTGAAAACTTTTGGGTTAATCGGGTACAGGCTTGGACACTCATTTTCAAAAAACTTCTTCACACGGAAGTTTGAAAAAGAAAACCTGACCGATCATGAGTATCTTAATTTTGAACTGG
>CAZANK010000170.1:0-3117 GCA_964486235.1 uncultured Prolixibacteraceae bacterium
TGTATGCTATTCCGGCAGGAGAATGGAATGGTGAAACCAATCATGCGGAATGGATCCGTCAGACCGCGAAAATTCCCCTGGAACAGTATAATCAGTTTGTCCCGCAGTTCAACCCTGAAAAATTCAACGCCGACGAATGGGTGACCATGGCCAAAGAGGCGGGGATGAAATACATCGTGATTACATCCAAACATCACGATGGGTTCTGCTTGTTCGACTCCAAAGAAACAGATTATGACGTGATGTCCACTCCGTTCAAAAGGGATATTGTGAAAGAACTGTCGGAAGCCTGTGCCAAACAAGGGATAACCCTTTGTTTCTATCATTCCATCATGGACTGGCACCATCCCGATTACCTGCCTCGTCGTGACTGGGAGACAGACCGATCTGCCGAAGTCGCCGATATGAACAGCTATGTTTCGTATATGAAAAAACAGTTGAACGAACTGCTTACCAATTACGGGAATATCGGCGTTTTGTGGTTCGACGGCGAATGGGAAAGTACCTGGGATCACGAACGGGCCGAGGATTTATATCACTACCTCCGGGATCAAAAACCGGATTTGATTATCAATAACCGCATCGATAAAGGTCGTCAGGGGATGGCAGGAATGACCGCCGACAGCAGTTTTTACGGTGATTTTGGCACGCCCGAACAGGAGATCCCTTCGACCGGATTCCCCGGTGTCGATTGGGAGAGCTGTATGACCATGAACGACCATTGGGGCTATAATAAGAACGATCAGAATTGGAAGTCATCCGAAGACCTGGTGCGGAAATTAATCGACATCGCGTCGAAAGGCGGCAACTTTTTACTCAATGTAGGACCGACTGCTGAAGGACTCTTCCCGGCTGCCAGCGTGGAAAGGCTGAAAGAGATAGGAACCTGGACGAAAGAGAACGGTGAAGCGGTTTACGGAACACAGGCAAGCCCGTTCAAACAACTGACCTGGGGAAGATGCACGCAAAAGGAGAATGGGAACAAAACAACCCTGTACCTTCACGTTTTTGACTGGCCCCAGGATGGGAAACTGGTTGTGCCGGGATTGGATAATAAGGTGGCGAAAGCATATCCCTTGAATGACCCTGACAAGGGAAAGCTTCAAACCGAAAAATCAGACGGGGGCATCACCATCGATGTCTCTCCCGTGGCGCCATCAAAATATGCAACAGTCATCGTTCTGGAGATAAAAGGGAATCCCCTGGTCAAGGATCCTGCGTAACGCCATCTGAAAGCATAAACCTACCCTTTGATTGGCTTCTGTCTGATATTAGCTGTCATTGGAAGGGTATAAGCTTTCCCGTCATTGTAATAACGCCATTCGAATGCCATCGACGGAAACTGAGCGGCTACCCACGAGGTGATTTCATCCCAGTACGGTTTGGTCCCGCCCATGTATTTTTCGAGAACAATATCGTCGGGATATTCGTCTTGCTTATTGAGTAAAGGTTTATTCATGGTTTTTTGATCAAAACTAATCTTTTTTGAATTCCGGCGACTGGTGAATATCATCGTTATTTAGTGGAGAACTGATCAGAAAAATTGTATTTTTGGACCCAAAGTGAATCTAACCCCTGACTTATGGAACACAGTATGATCTTGATGGCGGCTCTGGTGATTTCTGTTTTGTTTATCATTGTCGGCACCGCGAAGCTGAAAATCCATCCTTTCCTGGTTTTGTTGCTGGCGTCTTATGGCGTGGGACTGATCAGCGGGATGCCCGCTTCGGGAATCGTCAGGGTGATCACCTCCGGTTTTGGGGATATCATGGGGTATATCGGGATCGTCATTATTTTGGGGACCATTATCGGCGTGATCCTGGAGAAATCGGGCGCAGCCGTTAAGCTGGCTGAATTGGTGGTCCGGATAATCGGCAAAAAACACCCGGCACTGGCCATGAGCATCATCGGTTATATTGTTTCCATCCCGGTGTTTTGCGACTCGGGTTTTGTCATTCTGTCATCGCTGAAAAAATCACTGATCCGTAAAACGGGGAAGTCGGCCGTGGCCATGAGCGTTGCTTTGTCGACCGGCTTGTATGCCACTCACACGCTTGTGCCTCCAACACCGGGACCCATTGCGGCGGCCGGCAATCTGGGCATCACCGACCAGCTTGGTATGGTGATCTTATATGGATTATTCGTGGCGGCTTTTGCCATGCTCACGGGTTATTGGTGGGCCGGCCGATCGGGCCGCAAGTATCAGAGCGGCGAAGATCATCCGCTGGAAATGGAACTGGATGAGACGGCGGCTCAGCATCTTCCTTCGTCCCTGCTGTCGGTACTCCCTGTTTTTTTGCCCATTGTGCTGATTGCCCTGCGCTCGGTCGTGCTGATGACGTCCTTGCAGAAAGAAAATTTCCTGTTTGAATTGATCAATTTTGCGGGCGATCCGGTCAACGCGCTTTTCCTGGGGCTATTTGCCTCATTTTTTCTGATTCGCAAAGAAGGGGCCAAGGAGATTACCGCACATGTGGGCGAAGGAATCCAGGCTGCGGCGTCAATCCTGATCATCACCGGCGCGGGTGGCGCTTTTGGGGCAATGCTGCAAGCTACGCATATCGGCGATACGCTTGGCGAGTTATTATCCGGGTATCAGCTTGGGATCTTTCTTCCCTTTATCATTGCCGCGGCGTTAAAAACGGCACAAGGCTCGTCGACGGTTGCCCTGGTGGCTACGTCGGCGCTGGTCGCCCCGCTGCTGGCCGGACTGGGACTGGATTCAGCAACCGGCAAGGCACTTACGGTGATGGCAATCGGTGCCGGTGCCATGACCATCTCGCACGCGAACGACAGCTTTTTCTGGGTCGTTACGCAGTTCAGCAAAATGGATGTGGCTACGGGTTACAGAACCCACACCCTAGCTACCCTTTTGCAGGGAGTCGTTTCCATGATCGTGGTGTATATCCTGTGCGTTGTACTGGTTTAACACGGTGACCAACGATCCTTTCTTTATTCGTTCTCTATGACTTAAATATCCGTCTGTCGAAGGGAAACGGTTCCTGGCTGACGATGCTGATTTGCTTAAAATCAACGTGCGCAGGATTGATCAGATAATTGAAATCACCTTTGGTTACAGACGATGGCACCCTTAGTGCAAGATGTTGATTTTCTTCC
>CAZANK010000170.1:3127-7401 GCA_964486235.1 uncultured Prolixibacteraceae bacterium
GGCGTCGCCCAAGCGTTGCGTAACCGTTAGTGGTGGAAACTGATTCCAGTTAACAGGTAAGGTGTTGGAGTTTAAGAGGCTTATATTCAGATGATCAGGTATTTCGATCGTGACCATTAAAAAATCGGTTGGAAGCGTCGCCAGCGTCAGGTGTACGGCAACTTCTGCCATGGCCAGTGATCGGTTGGCTGCTGCATAGATCAATTCGGTGCCCACGGAATTCCAACGCGCTCCGTATTTTGAAGCGCCTTTGCCCGATAAATCTGCCGCATAGTTTTCACGGATGAGACGATAAACTTCCATCAGGCAAATATCCCGTAATTGATTTTATGTAATTCACCAAGTACCAACTCTTTGCCGTATGAGTCCTTCAGTAACTCTTTGGGCGTCAGATTCCCCAAAGCATAGTTAGGGGTTTCTATCCAGGCCTTAAAATTATCCATACTACCAAATACCTCCAACCCCTTGTAGGTGACCTCCGTCATTTCGATAATCCTTTCCGATTGAGTAGCTTTAAATGCTTTTGAATTCTGGAGGTACCGGCTTAGTGATTTCCCCGAAATATTCAGGAATTCAGCCCACTCACTCAGGTTGAATGGTGTAGATTGCTGAATTTCAGAGAAAAGCTTACTTGTTACACCCTTTCGTATCAGGCCAATAACCAACATCTTATCATCAAAAAAACACGAAAGGGTAAGTTCGTCGGGAGCAATTCCGGACGCATTGTCGGAAGGACATGAATGCTTCATAATAGAGGCTATTTCCTTTCCGATTTTTTTTTCATTCTTCCATGTTGCTGTTTTCATATCGACGAGACATTTTTCCGTTTATTTTGGACAAATATACGAAAAATTCCATTTTCCATAAAGAATTACCAATAAGTAATAGTTTTGTTTAAACCGGTTTTAAATTGCTGTTCTATCCGGGGAAATCTATTCTACTGCAATCTAATGGAAAGCAATGTGTTGTATATTTGGATATAGAATAGAGTAGAATGATGCCCGACATCTTTGAACTGATCCTTACGGAACAAAACGAATGCCGATCCAAGAAAGATGCGATCGTGGCCGGGATCCTGGCCGCGATCGATCAAAGGGTGGTCTCGAAAGGGGATTCGCTTCCTTCGGTCAATAAGCTGATCCAACGGCTTGGTGTGGCCAGGATGACTGTTGTGAAGGCGTTGAATGTCCTGAAAGAACGCGGAATCATTGTGGCAGAGGATAAGGTGGGTTATTTCGTGAAAGATGTCAATATAAAACGCGAACTGAAAGTACTCCTTTTTCTTACCGGATTCGATGCTTATCATGAGGTTTTATACAACAGCATGATGGAAGCGATCGACGACCCCGGCGTCACAGTCGATTTGTATTTCCATCACTGCAATCCCCGGATCTTTAAATCGGTATTGGCGGAGAATCTGGGTTCCTACGGCTTGTACGTGATCACCGGGTTCGATGATCCGCAGGTTAGATCGCTGCTCAAAAGGGTGCCTCATAAAAAGCTGCTGCAGATCATCCGGCCCCCTTTACTGGAGGACGTTTCCTCCATTGCCCAGGATTTTTACGCCGGACTGAAGAAATCGCTGGAAAAGCTGAAGGATCGCCTGGTTCACTATGAACAGTTTATTTTGATTTTTCCATCCGTGAGAAGCCACCCCGAAGCGATAAAATCGGCGTTTGTTGAATTCTGTGCGGAAAACGGGATCATCTGCCGGATTGAAAAGAAGCTGAATCGCGAGCACATTACGAAAGGCTCTGCGTTCTGGGTGATCGAGGACGATGACCTGATCTCGTTGATTAAGACCGGTGAAGAAACCGGGTTGCAGTTGGGGAAAGACCTGGGGATTCTTTCCTACAATGAAACCCCGATGAAGGAGATTATCCGGAACGGGATCACAGTGGTCAGTGCCGATTTTGCAAAAATAGGACGCCTGATTTCCCGGTTTATCATGAACCCCACGAAAACAGCAGAATTATTCAATCCTGAAATTATTATCAGGAACTCGTTATAGAGAGTGAATCCAATAATCAATAATCAATAATCAATACTCAATAATCAATACTCAATAACCAATGCTCAATACTCAATAATCAATAATCAATAGCCAGCCCTATTATGAACGTTTCAAGAAAGAGAGCGCAAAAAGGGAGACCGGACACCGGAACAAGGAAACCGGAGCGAAGCCATTTTCGCTGGATCATCCTGGCTTTGCTTTTCATCGCCACCACGATCCTTTATGTGGACCGGTCGGCGCTGGGGATTCTGGCCCCTGACCTGCAGAAAAGCATTGGTTGGTCGGAAGGGCAATATGGGATCATCAACAGCGTGTTCATGATCGCTTATGCCATCTGCTTTATGGTGATGGGCAGGCTGATCGATCAGATAGGGACGCGAAAAGGCTACCTGATCTCGATCGGCATCTGGAGCCTGGCGACGCTGGGTCATGCCCTGGCCAGGTCATGGGTGGGGTTTGCCGTGGCCCGTTTTAGTTTGGCAGTGGGCCAGTCGGGGAACTTCCCGTCGGCCATCAAGGCTGTCGCCGAATGGTTTCCCAAAAAAGACAGGGCCCTGGCAGTAGGCATCTTTAACGGCGGGGCAAACATGGGGACCATCCTGGCTCCCTTGATCATTCCTCCCCTGGTGCTGGGCTTTAACAATTGGCGCGTCGGGTTTCTCTGGACGTTTCCCATCAGTCTGGCGTGGGTTTTCCTGTGGCTGAAATATTTCAGGAGGCCGGAACAGAGTCCCCGGGTGTCGGACGAAGAGCTTCAGTATATTCAGTCAGACAGCGGGGAGGAAACGAATGCCGGACAGGTGAAATGGAAAGATATCCTCCCTCACCGCGGGGCGTGGGCGATCGCCGTCGCCAAATTTGTGGCCGACCCGATCTGGTGGTTCTACCTTTTCTGGGGGGCGAAGTTCCTGAATGCAAGGTTCGGCATCAACCTGAAGGAAATCGGGTTGCCGTTCTTCACGATTTATCTGGTCTCATGGGCTTTAGGGATCTTCCTGGGCTGGCTGTCTTCCAAGCTGATGAAAATGGGTCTCGGTTTAAACAAAGGACGGAAACTGAGCTTACTGGCGTGTGCGCTTTTTGCCGTTCCCGTCGTGCTGGTCCCCCATACCGACCATATATGGACGGCGGTGGGACTGATCGCCCTGGCTGCCGGAGGCCATTGCGGTTGGTCGGCGAATGTATTCAGCCTGATGTCGGATATCTTCCCTAAAAAGGCGACTGGTTCAGTGGCTGGCTTCGGAGGTTTTGCCGGCGCTGTGGGGGGCGCTATCATCGCCTACTCCGTGGGCAGGATCCTCCAGGACGTGGGTACGGAAGGGTATGCCGTTCCTTTTGCCATTGCCGGGTCCGGATACCTGATCGCGCTGCTCCTTGTTCATCTGCTGGTACCCAAAATTAAGGCGATCCACCTGTGACAGGATTCAGATGTTCAGATGCTCAGATATTCAGATGTTCGGTGATTCAGTAATCCTGTAATCTATTTATATGGACAGTAAAGAAAGAATAAGAAAAGCAATCCACCACCAGGAAGGAGACCGGGTACCTTACGACCTGGGAGGGACGACGGTGACTTCCATCACAAAGAATGCGTACCAATCGGCCATGGCCTTCCGGGGATTATCTCCTTCATACCACGTTCAGGAGATTGACCCGGTCTCGCAGATTGTCACCCCCATTGAAGAGAATCTCGTCTGTTTACGGTCAGACACCAGACGAATCGGGGCTCAGCGGATCCCGGAATACCCTCGGCGAAAGCGGGTGGAGGGAAAAATGGAAACGGTGACCGATTTCTACGGTTGCGACTGGATGTGGAATCCGGACAAGGATCTGTATTTTAACCAGATCAGTTTTCCGCTGGAGAAATACGACACGCTTTCGGAATCCGTTCAGTTCCTTTACCGGCCCGACTGGAGCGACTATCTCCGGATTTTGCATCGCGACCTGGGTGAGCAGATCAAGGCAACTGCCGGCTATTGTTGCCTGGCCGACCGTCATACAGCAGGCCTCACGGAGAATTCACTTCGGATCAGGGGGTATGAGAAATGGTATATGGATACGGTGATCGATCCGGATGGCGTGGAAGCACTCCTGGAGATCATTCTGGAAGACAAGATCCGGTACTGGGACGCCCTGATCGACTGGGCCGTCAGCAATGATTGCCAGGATATGATCGATGTGATCGCCGAATGCGATGACCTGGGCTCGCAAAGTTCCACGATCATTGACCCCGACACCTTGCGGCAGATGGTCATCCCGA
>CAZANK010000171.1:0-7361 GCA_964486235.1 uncultured Prolixibacteraceae bacterium
CCATGAAAACTGGGCCTACGAAAAAGAATGGCTCGACCTTTTTGCCGTCCATCACCAAACCGGAGAAAAAATCCCCGAAGAGCTGATCGGCAAAATCGTGGCCGCCAAAAACTTCCTGGCAGGATCCATCTCCGAACGCCAGTTAAGTTTTGGCACGCTCGACATGGCGTATCACACCCTCGAAGAACCGCTGACCGGCGACATCAGCGCCTTTGAATCGCGGGCCATGTCTCCCTGCGAGCTTCTTGGCCCCGTCGAGGGCACCTCGATGAGCACCTCCTTTTCACACATCTTCGCGGGTGGTTATGATGCCGGATACTACAGTTACAAATGGGCCGAAGTGCTGGAAGCCGATGCCTTTTCGGTGTTTAAGAAAAACGGCATCTTTGATCCGGAAACAGCCGGTTCATTCCGGAAAAACATCCTTGAAAAAGGCGGCAGCGAGCACCCGATGATCCTCTATAAACGCTTCAGGGGACAGGAGCCCGCGATCGGTGCACTGCTGGAACGAAGCGGACTGAAATGAAAAAAGGCAGCCGAAACCAATAACGGCTGCCATACCTTTTCTCTCTTATGAAAAAAAATCTGCGCTAAAAATCTGTTTTCTGTTTCATGGCTTTGAGACATTACCAAATGCTTATCAACTTTTATGCCAAAAAACAGAGAAGAATGTTATCGTAATGTTATGAAGGAAATGTGGACGATAAAAAATATCATTTTTGACCTGGGTGGTGTTCTTTTGGACATCGATCCACCGCGGACAATCCAGGCATTCGGTGAGTTGGGCATGCCCGATCTGATCAAACCAGGAGGCTGGAGTTATGATCATGACGTTTTTCTCCGGATGGAAAAAGGCCTGCTGGGCGAACAGGAATTTCGCAACGGAATCCGGGCCCTCCTCCCCCGTCCCGCGACAGATCGGGAAATCGACGACGCCTGGTGTGCCATGCTCCTTCGGTTTCCACCTGAAAAAATCCGGTTGCTCCGGGAACTCGCCCCGCGTTACCGCTTATACCTGTTCTCCAACACCAATAGCATCCACATCCGGCATTTTCATGAACTGTTTTGGAAAGAATTTGGTTTTTCCTTCGCCGACTTGTTTGTGAAGGATTATTATTCCTCCGACATCAACCAGCGGAAACCGGACCCGGAAGCTTTTCATTTTGTTCTGCATGATGCGGTTTTGAATCCCTCCGAAACGCTCTTCATCGATGATCTGGACATCAACACGAAGAGCGCCGCACAAACGGGCATGCAGACCATTTGCCTGAAACCCGGCATGGATCTGGTGAACGTATTGAGTAGTAAGTCGTGAGTCGTAAGTAGTCAGCCAGGATGAAAGGATCTCCAATCATCAATCATCAATCATCAATCATCAATCAAAACGTTCTTTCCAGTCGCCGTTTTCGCGGACCAGGTTTTCCAGTTCAAAAACGGCATTCTCGTAAGGAATCCCACGCTTCACCAGCGTTTGACCTTTGTAAAGATTCACCCTGCCCGGACCGGCGCCGACAAACCCATAGTCCACATCCCCCATCTCCCCGGGGCCATTCACCACACACCCCATCACTCCGATCTTCAGGTGGCTCAGATGATTGAAATGCGCTTTGATCTTCTTGGTGGTCTCGTGCAAATCAAACAGCGTTCTCCCGCATCCGGGACAGGAAACAAATTCAGTCTTGGTAACCCGCATACGGCTGGCCTGCAAAATCGAAAAGCTCAACTCCTTCAGGTCGGTAAACGTGATGTGATCGCCCTGGTTGGTAATGCAAATTCCGTCGCCGTAACCGTCGATCAGCAAACCGCCCACATCGACAGATGCCTTGATTTGCAGGTCTTCCAGGTTACTCTCGTTGTAACTTCTGTAAATGATGACGGGAACCTTCCAGATATGCGATTCCAGGGCCATGAAAAAGGCCCTGAATTCGGCAAGGGGGTTCTTATTGAAACTCTCCAGGATCAACACCGTTTTTCGTGTTTGCTTCAGCTTGGTGATAATCTCAGGATTCTCGGCCATAAACCGGTCGAACTCCATTTTGTTGGTCCGGATAAACTTCATTTGTCCCCAGTGACTGCCGCCAAACAGATACTCTTCCAGGTCAAGGATGGGGAACGCGTTACCTTCCAGGTCAAGGACATGATCCCTGTCGAGAAAAAATTCCGGGATCTGCTTTCCCCGCATGGGTAACACTTCCGAAAGCGAACGGTTGCGCAGGTCGGCCACCACAACGGGCACCTGTTTCCCACCCATGTTTAACACGGGCCGAACCGAGCGCTTTTCATATTCAAACGGATTGGTCTGGGCAAACAACGGAGCCTGAATGGGCTGATGCCCCTGATAGGTCCTGATATGGTTGATGAGCTTTCTTGCCACAGGTACTTCCTTTTCAGGATCCTCGGTCAGCGAAACCCGGATGGTATCTCCGATTCCATCGGCCAGCAACGCGCCAATCCCGACAGCCGACTTGATACGGCCGTCTTCGCCTTCTCCCGCCTCGGTCACGCCCAAATGCAACGGGAATTCCATGTCTTCCTGCCGCATCCTCCTGTTCATCATCCGCACCGTGTAAACCATGATCCGGGTGTTGCTCGATTTGATGGAAATGACGACATCCTTAAAATCGACTTTCTT
Source organism: uncultured Prolixibacteraceae bacterium (assembly GCA_964486235.1). Classification (GTDB taxonomy): domain Bacteria; phylum Bacteroidota; class Bacteroidia; order Bacteroidales; family Prolixibacteraceae; genus JBCFBK01. The sequence goes on from CAZANK010000171.1 coordinate 2,633, forward strand.
GCAGATGCGGAGATACTCCATAACCGATTCGGTAATCCCGGTAGGCGTGTCGCCATAACGGCTCATGATCCGGTCCGACAGCGAGCCATGGTTGGCGCCGATACGAAGGGCCGTGTTCGTCTGTCTGAGAATTTCCAAAAAAGGAACAAACTGTTCTTCGATTCTCAAAAGTTCTTCCTTGTATTCCTCGTCCGAATAAAGATGATGCTCAAAACGTGCCCGTTTGTCATAGAAATTACCCGGGTTAATGCGAACCTTTGAGATGTATTTGGCCGCGATCTCCGCCAATTTCGGATTGAAATGAATATCGGCAATCAACGGGTGCTCATATCCCCTTGTTACCAGCGCCTGTTTTATATTTCTCAAATTCTCCGCATCACTGACCCCCTTCACCGTCACGCGAACAAGATCCGCCCCTGCTTTGATGATCCGGATGATCTGCTCAACCGTGGCCTCTGTATCGCTGGTGTCGGTGTCGGTCATGGACTGAATCCGGATTGGGTGATCCCCCCCCACAGGTACCTTGCCGATATGAACCGTGATCGTACGCTGACGCTGGTACTTTGTTAAATCTTTTACATAACTAAAATTCCCGTCTTCCATCTCAGTCGTGTCGTTTTTTTGCGAGCCACAAAGTTAAATTAAAGTTAACAAATAAAAAACGCAAAGCCGAATTTATCCCGCAAAATGCGTTTTTTCTGTGGCCGCCATGAAGATCAGGCCGATGACGCCTGTCAAAATTTGGGTATCCGTTTTGCAATCGACAAAAAGATACTATTTTTGCCAACAGAATTGTGGACAAATTTGAGATTGATTGCAACCACAGAAAAAAATGCTAAAGCAATCGCTTTATCTTTTCGGGACTTTAATCAATCAATCTTCAATATCGTTAAACCAGAATGCTGCCAATGCGTTTTTCATCATTGTGCGGGGTTCGCTAATTTTAAATGAAGATGAGTTATCTTTTCACCAGTGAATCGGTATCGGAGGGGCATCCCGATAAAGTTTCAGACCAGATTTCAGATGCCTTGCTGGATGAGTTCCTGGCGTTTGACCCGAACTCCAAAGTTGCCATTGAAACCTTGGTCACAACCGGCCAGGTGGTGCTGGCCGGAGAAGTGAAGTCGCAGACCTATGTCGACGTGCAGGAGATTGCCCGGAAGGTGGTTAACGGCATCGGTTACACGAAGGCCGCTTACCGTTTTGACGGCGATTCGTGCGGGGTCCTTTCGGCGATCCATGAGCAAAGTCCGGATATCAACCGGGGAGTGGTCAAGGCCGACAAGATGGACCAGGGTGCAGGCGACCAGGGCATGATGTTTGGTTACGCCTGCCGGGAAACCGATCATTACATGCCGCTCCCCCTGGAACTGGCGCACCTGATCCTGAAGGAACTGGCCGCCATTCGCCGCGAAGGCAAAGAAATGCCCTACCTGCGGCCGGATGCAAAGTCGCAGGTAACCATTGACTACCATGACGATCACACCCCAAAACAGGTGCACACCATCGTCGTTTCGACCCAGCACGACGAGTTTGACGACGATGACGCCATGCTGGCAAAAATTAAAGATGACGTCGTTCATGTTCTCATACCCAGGGTGATTGCCCGCCTTCCCGAAAGAGTCCGGGGACTTTTCCACGACGACATCATCTACCATGTCAATCCCACCGGCAAATTCGTCATCGGCGGCCCTCACGGCGATACGGGACTGACGGGACGGAAGATCATCGTCGACACCTATGGCGGCAGAGGGGCCCACGGCGGAGGGGCTTTTTCCGGAAAAGATCCGTCAAAGGTCGACCGCTCCGCCGCCTATGCGGCCCGGCACATTGCCAAGAACCTGGTGGCCGCCGGCGTAGCCGGTGAAGTCCTGGTGCAACTGGCCTATGCCATTGGCGTCGCCAAACCGCTGGGAGTTTACGTCAACACCTATGGTACCTGCCGCGTCAATTTGGACGACGGGAAAATTGCCGCGAAAGTAGCCGAAATTTTTGATCTCCGGCCGGCAGCCATCGAAGCCCGCCTGAAGCTTCGGAATCCAATCTACCGCGAAACAGCCGCCTACGGACACATGGGCAGAACGCCCGAGGTCAAAACAAAAGTTTTTGAGTCTCCCTACAACGGGAAAACAGAGCTCGAGGTGGAGCTGTTCACCTGGGAAAAACTGGACTACGTGGAACAGATCCGGCAAAGTTTCGGTTTGCACGACTGAGCTATTCTGATTTCTTCACGGGCCTCATTCCTGAATAAATGTCAGGAATGAGGCTTGATTTATCCAGTCCCCTTTTTTTTATCGTTGCCGAACACGACGGAATACAGGCTTTTCTGCTGTACCTCCAGGGATCAAAACGACTTCCGGGATTGTGACAATTTTGTAATTGTCAATACGACTGTTAATCAACTTTTTGATACGTCATGAAATGAAACAAATGCAAAACTTAATCGTTTTGTAATCGTTTATTAATTCCCGTGTAATGATCAGGACGTTCATTTGTTTAAAAATTAAATTTCAACCCTATATGAAGCGTATGCGCCGGCACACCCTGCTGATGGCATTGATCGTGACAGGCCTCACGGCTCAAAGCCAGACCACAGAAGAATTTAAACCAGGTGGAAAATCATTTATGAGAATTTACAGCCACTTTTATACTGCTTTTTCCGACGGGAATTCAACTTCCGCGTTCGGACTTACGCGTTTTTATTTGGGCCACGAGCATACATTAAGTAAGCGTTTCTCGGTGCTGGGCACGATCGATGTGGGCGATCCCGGTGCCGGAAATCTGGATATGACCGCCTTCGTCAAATATGCCTACGTGCATTATCATACCCGCAAATTTGCCGCATTCTTTGGAATGATCCCGACGATCCAGTTCAAGGTTCAGGAAGACTTCTGGGGAAACCGCTATCTTGAAAAATCATACCAGGACGCCTACGATTTTAACTCAAGCGCCGACCTGGGGATTAGTGTAAGCTACAAAATGACTGATTTTTTAAGTGCGGACATAATCATACAAAACGGTGAAGGGTATAAGAAACTGGATTCCGACAGTGTCTTCCGGACCGGGTTCGGCATGACGGCCAAACCTGTAACCCATCTGACCACCCGGGTTTATTATGATTTCAGTTCAAAAGGGTCAACGCTCTCCTCCCTGGCTTTCTTCGCCGGGTATCAAACCGACCGGTTCAGGGTGGCCGGCGAATATAACAGCCAGGCGAATTATGATTTTCAAAAAGGCCATGACCTTTATGGGCCGTCTGTTTATGGCGCCGTGCGCGTGGCCGGGAAAACGGAGCTGTTTGCGCGCTATGATAAGCTCATGTCCAACTCTGTTTCAGGAACTGACTGGAATATCTCCAACGACGGCGAATTGTTCATGATCGGTGTTGATTATTCGCCGGTAAAAGGAATCCGTTTCTCTCCCAACATCCGGGGTTGGAACCCGGCGCAAAGCGGGGAGCCATTCAGCACTTCGGTTTATTTAAATTGTGAAATTAAACTATAAATCATGAGAACTCCCTTATCCGTTTTGCTCGCGATCGTCCTTTTCACAGGATGTCAGAACTACGGGAAAAAAGAAGGTCCGTCCGCGGGTGGAAGCGATTACAAACTTACGGCAGCCGGGGCAACATTCCCTTTACCGTTTTACAACATGGTTTTCAGGAACTATGCCAATGAGACCCGTGTTCAGGTCACTTATGGCGGAGTCGGTTCAGGAGGCGGCATTCGCAGTCTGAAAGATCAGATCGTCGATTTCGGGGCCACCGATGCATTTCTGACTGACGAACAGCAAAAGGAGATGCCGGATGAGATCGTTCACATTCCCACCTGTGTAGGAGCCGTCGTCATCGCGTATAATCTGCCGGGGGTGAATGACCTGAAACTGTCAAACGCCCTGCTCGAAAAGATTTTTCTGGGTGAAGTCAAAAAGTGGAATGATCCGCTCCTCAAAGAAGTCAACCCGGAGGCCAACCTCCCCGATCAGTCCATCACGGTGGTCTACCGGTCGGATGGCAGCGGGACGACCCATATCTTCAGCGATTTTATGACCAAAATCAGTGACAAGTGGGCTGGTCAGGTCGGAACCGGGAAGTCCTTGAAATGGCCGGTCGGCATGGGGGCAAAAGGAAACCCCGGAGTGGCCGGCACAATCAGTCAGACACCCGGTACCATCGGCTATATCGGTTCTGAATTTGCATTTGCACAAAAAATCCGGACAGCCCGCGTTCAGAACAGCGCCGGCAGGTACATCCTTCCTGATCTGGCCGGCATCAGCGCCGCCGCGAAGGGAGATATCCCCAACGACACGCGGGTCATGCTGACCAACTCCGCCGATCCGGCTTCATACCCGATCAGCGGTTTTACCTGGATCATCCTGTACAAGGAGCAGGCTTACAAAAACCGGACCAGGGAACAGGCGCTGGCCACCGTGAGCCTCCTGGACTGGCTCGTCAGTGAAAAGGCCCAGGGAGAGGCCGAAAAAGTTCACTACGCCCCGCTGCCGCCGGATGCCGTCAATAAGGCAAAGACGGCATTGAGACACGTCACCTATCAGGGCAAACCACTTCTAACCCAATAAATCCGGCGACAGGCAACCAACCGGCAAATGACCGCCAACAGATGCCCGTCGTCATCAGCAAATCCGATAGCTTATCCCGAATGAGCAGCGATAAAATCACCAAAACCGTATTATCCTTTTCAGCCCTTCTGATCCTGATGCTGGCCGGAGG
>CAZANK010000172.1:0-7353 GCA_964486235.1 uncultured Prolixibacteraceae bacterium
GGTACTCTTCCTCCCATAACCGGGGAACCCGGGCTCCGGTTATGGAAAGCTTTAGTTCATAACCTGTTAGCCCGTTTTCTCCTTCTTCCACCTAATCGATTTCAGCGCCCGAATAAGTACGCCAAAAATAGCACTGCATATTTTGCTGCCTGTAAAAAAGCTGTTTACGACTTTCCTACATCTGTTTGTTAGTTCGTCTGGAGTATAAAATCGACGATCGGCTGCGGATTCGGCAAACTGTGGGGATGGTGTCCTACGCCGGGCTTGTGAACCACTTCAATGGAACCACCCGCTGCCTTGACCCTTTGTTCAAACAAGGCTGTATTTTCTGAGACCGGCACGGATTCATCGGCATCCCCAACCACATGGAGCATGGGAAAACCCGCTCTGGCGATGTTTTCCGCCAAGTCGAGCGGATTGCCCTTAAACACCATCGCCTCCTCTTCTGTTGCGAGATTGAAGGCGTTCTGAAACAACTTCCAGTCGCTCGGGCTTCCTTTACCCGATCCCTTTCCGCCCGGCCAGCTTTTTAAATCCAGAACCGGTGCATCGGCATAAATGGCCAAAACCCGCCCGGGAAACTTGGCAGCCCAGCGGTAAATCGTTACCCCTCCCCGGCTCATCCCTTCCATGACGCCCTTTCGTGACAATCCTGCGTTGTGTAGAAATCTGTAGAAGTCATCCCATATCGAAAGGGCCTCATCGTTTCCAAACATTTCGGCCACATCGCAATACACCACGTGAAATCCTCGCTCCAGCATCGCGATATCCAACTGTGGCTCATGCCCCCAAAACCGGGCCCTCCATATCCATGGCCGGCCGGAGGCTACCCTGCGGGGAGCAACCACCCTGGCATCCCTTCCCCTGAATGTGAACGCATAGCCACTGAACCCATAAAAATTAAACGGGGCGCTCTCTGCCGGCAACCTGCTGATCAATCCGGAGTGCGGTTCCGTCTTTAACTGAAGATTTTCACAGACCCGTCCGGCAATGATCGCGGCTCCCTTTGCGTCAGGGTGCACGGCGTCGGGAAACAAGCCGGGCGACTCGATCATCAGGTTATACAGATTCAGGACCTCACACCCGGTTTCATAGGCGACCTGGCGAACCATGGGGATAATATGGTCTTTCACGACGCCCGCAGTCAGGCTCATGGTGTCGGACAAAAACACGGGCAACGGCAAAAGCAAAACAACCTTCGGACGGCTTTCCAAATGCTGAAACGAGGCAATCAGTTCCTTATAATCCCGGACAAATTCGTTCAGAAAAACCCGGTTAACCGGTTTGCTGTCGTTGGCTCCAAGCTCGATGAAAACCCAGTCGGGACAATAGGCAAGCGCCTGCCCGTAAGCAGGCGTACTCCGGTAAGGGATATTCCCGTTCTGCAGCAAGGTCGCACCGTTGACGCCAAAATTCCTGACTTCATAAGTCTGGCCAAGCAGGGCCCCCAGTTGGGCCGGGCAACTGTTTTGTGTCCTGTTTTCTATGCCTGCGCCATACGTGATGCTGTTCCCCACGCAGGCGATTTTTACCGGCTTTGTCTGCGCGAAGCCGGAATGCAGCACGGCAATCGCAACGACCAGGATGAAGAATTGTTTTCTTTTCATGTTTTTATTTATTTCGTTTGACTTAATTCGTCGTGACAGACCTTCCTTCATCAAAGTGTCACAGACAACGTACTTCCATCTTTGATTTTGTATTGACGGGCAGGCGTTCCTTCTGTGCTTACGCGGATTTCCAGTTCCTGTCCCGCACGGCTAATTTCAATATCCATGTTGTTCCCAAAACCTCTGACACGGCGCAAGGCCATCGTATTCCACGATCCGGGTAAACGGGGTGTCATGACAAATGACCGCAATCCTGTTGGACGAATGCCAAACAAGCCTTCCGTGATAACCCTGCCATACAAGGCGCTTTCACCCGATAAATGGCGTTGATTGCCTTCGGGCCATGCTTCAATCGGATAGGGAACATGGTCGCCCAGCAAACGCCGGACGGAATATTCCCTTAAGTATGAATAAGCTTTCTCCGTTTCTCCGGCGACAAAAACGGCACGAAGTGCGCAAAGGGTGGAGCGGTCCCAAAAGCTGGCGCTTCCGGACTGGCTTAGCAACCCGTTTTCGGTCCACAGCCGGGAAAACAGCGCATCCACGGTTGTTTTGGCCCGTTCATCGATCCCGGCAAACACGGGCGCGCAGATCCACGACCGGAGAACCGTATTCCCTTTATAATAAGCGTACGTGTCAAATCCTTCCACGTTGGCGCCAAAATATACTTCGATGGCCTTCCTTAGGTTTACGGCCTGCTTCCGGTACATCGAAAGCCTCCCGGAAGCGATCTTGAGTTCCTTACCCAGATAGCCCGCCGAAATCAACGCGTCATAATACAGCGACGAGACCAGGATGTTCGCTTTTCCCGACGGGAATCGACCCTCCAGTTCATCAGAGTCGGACTCGACGACCCCTTCCTTGTTTCGCTTTCTGTCGCAGTACGCCAGACACCACTCCATCAGCGGCCAAAGATACCTGGCTTCATTCAGGTCGCCCCTCGCCAGGGCGTATCGAAGCCCGCCATACGCCAACATTGCCGCGTCACCGCAATCCCCGGCCCCTTGCCAGGTATCCAGCCCCTCGGCAATGATGGAACTGGGGACAGGCTTGTAGTCGGGGTTCATGTATTTCATATACAAACGGTACGTATTCAGGGTCGCTTCATTCCCTTTCGGATATCCCAGAAAAGGTAAAAAGGGAGCGACATATTCCGACTCATCATTTGCCCAAATCGCCGCGTAGTAAGCTTCTCCTCCCGGGCTATGCATGAGTCCGCCCGCTGTACGGTAAATACTTTCCGAGGCCCGGATTTTGGCAAAGGCGAATGCCTTGTTAATCACGGTATCCGGTGTTTCAAGAATCAGGTTATTCCATATTTCGGCAACAAATTTTTCGCGTAAGGCCAGTTCTTTCTGAATTGCCGGAGACAGTTCCCGCTCACCCTTTGTCTCCGGGAAAGCCTGTATGGAAACACCGAACGCGATTTCTTTTCCCGGACCCAATACCCGGGTGCCGGGCGAATGGATCGCGATCACGATGGTATAACTGCCCGAAACGCCGTCTGCAGGATCGGTCCGGTAAACATTGCGGTGCTCCGGGATCATCACGGAAACAGGCTGATCAGTAATGTTTTTCACTTGGTATTGCTCACAGAATACCGGCTTATCTGCCGATGGGAAAATTTTTCTGGTCACCATCGCGACCGGGTATCGTCTTTGTCCGGTTGTCTGGGTCGTATCGTTAAAAGCGTATTCACTTTCCACGGTCAGACATCCGTCTAACCTGACCGACTTCACATGCCCGCTTTTCAGGGGCGCGTTGTTCACCACGAGCAGGGACGGAATATCAATGGCGAAGCGTCGGTTCAGACTACCATGCGTGTTGTTTGGAACCATCCGCAGCATAGGCCAGACCAAGGAACGTTCGAGCCGGAAAGAGCCATCCGGGTTGACACCATATCGCAGGATTGCGGAAATAAACTCCCCGCTCATCTCGATATGGTCACTATGCGCGGTTTGACGTTGCGGCTCCCAAATAATCGGGCCCGCGTCGCCGATCTTCCACCTGTTCTGGGCATTGCACAGCACGCCGATGAACAGAATGCTAATCAAGGTTACAATCACTTTTTTTCTCATCATCTTCACGAAAAGGGACTAACGGCGGAGACCGTTAGTCCTGATTTCTATCTGTCATGCCCGGTCAGTCTTTCCGGTAAAGGTTCTTCATTTGCCAGGCATCCAGGCGTTCAAGCCTGGAAGCACTTCCGTGCGCCTTGACCGAGATGCCCTTGCTGTCTTCCCGCTGCGGATATGTCCGCAATGCAATACATTGCCGGTCGTTGACAAAAACTTCAACAATGCTTCGGTCCACAAAAACCTGCAACTTAACCGGTTCATTCTCTTTGACCAACACGTTAGCCACCTCCGGAATACGGGCTTGTACCTGACCGGAAACAGAACTGTTCAGATTATCGATCGTGATAGCGCTGTAGCGGGGACGGGATACCGAGTATTCGCGGTCGGGATACCCCCCGTCCTTGTAAAACACGATCCTGGTATACTCCTCCTTTTGGGCTGAACGTAACACGTTCAGTTCGAATGCCGTCGACTCTTGAAGGTTGACGGTTAGATCCAACTCGATGGCATCACCCGAAACTTCCTCCACAACGATCTCCTTGTTGGCAGGAAGTTCCATGGCAGGGACTGCTGTTTTTCTTCCCCGGAGCGATTCGATAGCTCCGGCGGGCTTCATCGCCAATTTGTCGTTTTCGTCGAGCGTCAGCAGCCTCGGCAAGGTCATCAGTTCCGTATAATTTCCATCCCCGACCGGAACCGCCGTATTCATGTTGAAAATCGCGATAACCCCTCCCTTACCGTCAGGACAGGCAGACGGGGCATGAACGCCGCCCCGGGAAACCGGTCCGTGGTTAAAATCTCCGCCATCGGTGACAACAAACTTGTCTCTTTTCTTGTCATAATCACCAATCAGGTATTTACCGCCACTCATGTGACTAAAATAAAGTAGGATGTACTTGCCTTTGTTCCCGATTGGCCAAAAATAGGGACAAGAGCCATCATCACCCACCAACGAATAGTGATCATTCTCTACAAAAGGATGGAGATACTCCCAGTTTTTCAGATCTGACGACCGGAAGAGAAAATTGTTTCTCATTTCCTTGCCTCCGGGTCCTTCCGGAATCCTTCCCCCTGTTGTGGAGTAATAGTAATCTCCTTCTTTCCAGATATTCGGGTCCCATACGCTGTATGGAAGCGTCTCTCCCGGCTTCGCGTGCGGGATCACCGCCGTGCCGGAAATTTTCTCCCAGTTCAGCAGCAACGGATCACTTGAAACAGCCACCATCGACCCTAAACTGACGCCGTGATACATCGCAATCACACGGTCATCTTCCACGAAGGTCGACCCTGAGAAGACCATTTGTTCCGGATTGGGATAAATGGCGTAAGGCAGGTCCCGCCAGTGGGTCAAATCGTTGCTCACGGCATGTCCCCAATGTTGCCGGGGATCTTCGGGCGGATAGGCCTGATAAAACAGGTGCCAGTTCCCTTTCCAGAAACAAAGGCCGTTCGGATCATTCAGTTTGCCCTCCGGATTGATATAATGGTAATACGGGCGGTATCTGTTTTTGACCAATGATCGTCTTGACTGGTCAAAACGGTGTATCAAAAAATTGGTTTTCAACTGGTTTTCCTGTTCCTCAAGCGTTTGTCCAAATTCAAATTTCGGCACCTTTGAGGTGTAGTCTGTTTGCGCATAACCTGAAGTCACTGTCAGGATGGCCATCATAAAAAGGAGTTTGCTTTTAAAATTCATAAGTTCTCGGGTTTTTGTCTGTTCATAAAATCAACCAGCCACATTATCAGAATGATAACGTTGAAGCAATCTCTTGTTAATGAACAGATTGCCTTCTGCTTCGTGTCTTGTGGCCGCAATGTTGTTTTAATAGTTGGACTTTTCGGACGCATTCACCTGGAAAGATCTTCCAGTACCTGTTTCCCGTTTCGCATCAACTCATTCAGATTTTCCGGTTTCACGGTGATGTTGAACAGGCCTACGGTCTGGTTGAACAGGTTCAGCTTTTCTTTCGCCTCAGCCGATGGATCATTTTGCAGTTCTTCCCGGAGTATCCTGATTTTTTCAGCATCCTGGATTCCTTCCCTCAAGCGCTCGAAACGAATGGAGCTGCGGGCATCCGGATAAACAACAAAGGTGTCGCCGGCCGGCCACGTTCTGAAACGCGAATCGAGCAGGGGTTCTTTTACCCAACTGTTATAGGCCCAGCGCAGGAACCCGTCGAAACCGGCAGCCATGGTGTACCAACCGATGAAAGCGCCTTCTGCCGGTGGTGAGAATGTAAAAACATTAGGAAATTCGTGACCGCAGCAGACATACCAGGTCGTCACATAGCCTTTTGTTTTGCGGTATTGCCTGTCGTCCGGGGCAACTGTGGCGCCATGCGCGACGCACAGATCAACCAACTGGTCGGGATAAAGTTTGTAGCTTTTATGGTTGTCGGCCAGCGCCACACCGATACCCGGAGCTGTTTCGCGGAGCAGTTTCAGCATGGCCTTCATTTCGGCGGGGGCACGTTCGTCCATGGCGATGCGGGTAATTTCCTTCCATCCTTTTTGTTCCAGATGGCAGATAAAATCCTGCAGGAAAGGAACCCACATTTCCGCATAAGACTTTGTTCCGGGTTCTGCCTTGATTTTTATTTCCTGTGCTGTTTTTTCATCGAAATAGTATAACTCATTTCCCCAGGGGACCATTGAGTAGCAATTGATCTGCGATTTAATCCCCATATCCATCATAAATTGCACCCAGTTATCGAAGATGGTATAATCGTATTGCCAGTTTCCGTTGCTCTTTTTTGTCCACCCGATCATCGAACCGAAAGCATCTTCGGTTTGTCCACCCCACGGACGCTTGTTCAGGGTTGCCGTGATCACTTTCTGTCCGGCCCCGGCCAGCATTTTCATCAGCGGGCGCAAAGCCTCCCAGTGTGCTTCCGACCAGGGTTCGACGTCCTGCACGCGGGCCACGGCGTACGGATTTTGCCACAGGTCGAGATGAAATTTCCATTCCGAAGCAGGAGGAAGGGAATGGGGCAAAACTTCGACCTGAAACCGGAATGAGCTGCGTTTCTTTCCGGCAGCAAACAGTTGCATCGTTGAGGTGTAGGTTCCGGGAACAGCGTCTGAAGGAACGTCAACACTGATCCAGACAGGCCGGGTGGTTTGCGGTTCCATATCGAAACATTCGAGTGGATCAAGAACATCCGGACTAAGCGAGGCCGCGTAGTTTTCGGGTTGGCGCTTTCCGCATCCGTCGGCAAATTCGTCGGTGATGACATACCTGACAAACCGGGCCTGTGCAACCGACGCCGGGAGACTTTTGCCCCCCGACGATTTGAAGTCGGTGAATTGACAGGCAATTTGTTTGTGTGCCTCCTTACTCCAAAGCACGAGTTGGGCAGAAATCCGTTCACCCTGCCAGGCCGAGCCTTCCCAGCTTTTTTGAATGGCTTCATCAGGCACCGAATTTTTTGCATACAAGCGGTCTGTTGAGCCGATCGTTGCGTGAAGCCCGTGTTTTACTTCCGTCCAGTTTGCCAGACTGTCGGGTGACGGGTCGGGCGCTTCAGCATAGGTTGGGCATTCTTTGACAGCCTGTTGGGGAGTACATGCCGCGGCCAGGATAAGCAGACAAATTAAATATCTCATTTTCGTGTGTTTTGGTTTGTATGACTTCAAAATTAAGCAATTTAACGAAAGACACGTCTTAG
>CAZANK010000173.1:0-1258 GCA_964486235.1 uncultured Prolixibacteraceae bacterium
AAAAACAAGTTTTATTTCAGAATAATTTCTATTTTTGTAACGGATTTCAGGGATGATTCCTGAAACGACGGATAAAATTCGGAATACTTGAGAAAATGCTGGATATTAGATATCAGTTTGGAAGAAATAAGCGGGATGCGTTTGACCTACAACAGTAGACAGACGCATTTTTTTTAATCATAAGCGATCGGAAAATGGCAAAGGCAAGAAAAGTCAGTTTGATTTTGGAAGACGGCACCTGTTTTGACGGGAAATCGTTCGGGTATGATCAGTCGGTTTCGGGGGAAGTGGTTTTTTATACGGCGATGACCGGTTATCCGGAAAGTTTGACAGATCCTTCATACACGGGTCAGATTCTGGTCTCCACGTATCCGTTGATCGGGAATTACGGTGTTCCGTCCGATTTGGAGAATGCAGGGATTCACGCGTATTACGAGTCCAGGAAAGTTCATGTCAGCGGACTGGTTATTTCAGATTATTCGGAAGAGTACAGTCACTGGAATGCCCGAAAGAGCCTGGGGTGCTGGTTAAGGGAATGGCAGGTTCCGGGCATCAGCGGGGTGGATACCCGTGCCCTGACCAAACTGCTCCGTGAGAAAGGCTCGATGCTCGGGAAGATTGAATTTGAAGGGGACGACGTTGATTTTTATGATCCGAACAGGGAGAACCTGGTCGCGCGGGCAAGCACGGCGACCAGGGAAGTTTACGGAAACGGTGAACACAAAGTGGTGCTGGTCGACTGCGGGGTAAAAAACAACATCATCCGTTGCTTGTTGGCAAGGAATACTACGGTAATCCGGGTACCATGGGATGATGATTATACCAATGAGGACTTTGACGGGGTCTTTCTTTCAAACGGGCCCGGAGATCCGGCGATGTGTCAAAAGACCATTGACAACCTGATAAAAGCGATGGCCATCGGAAAGCCGATCATGGGTATATGTCTTGGCAATCAGTTGCTGGCCCGGGCTGCGGGTGCCGGCACGTATAAACTGAAGTACGGGCACAGGAGTCATAATCAGCCGGTGCTGCTTCGCGGGACCGACCGTTGTTTCATCACCTCACAGAACCACGGGTATGCCGTAGACAGCAAAACGCTCCCGGAGGAATGGGAACCGTTGTTTATCAACGTGAACGATCAGACCAATGAAGGGATCAGGCATAAAACCAGGCCCTTCTTCTCGACCCAGTTTCATCCGGAAGCGTCGAGCGGACCAGTCGACACGGACTATTTATTCGATGAGTTTGTGGAAAATAT
>CAZANK010000173.1:1358-7320 GCA_964486235.1 uncultured Prolixibacteraceae bacterium
GCCCTGAAGATCGGCGAAGCCGGCGAGTTTGACTATTCCGGTTCGCAGGCGTTGAAGGCACTGAAGGAAGAAGGCATCGAAACCGTTCTGATCAATCCCAACATTGCTACCATTCAGACGTCGGAAGAAATTGCCGACCGGATCTATTTTCTTCCGGTGACGGCGTACTTTGTGGAACAAGTGATCAGGAAGGAGAAACCCGACGGGATTTTGCTGGCGTTTGGGGGGCAGACCGCGCTGAATTGCGGCGTCGACCTTTACAGACAGGGGATCCTTGAAAAATATCACATCCAGGTGGTGGGAACGCCTGTGCAGGCCATTATTGACACGGAAGACCGTGAAATCTTTGCCGGCAAGCTGGGGGAGATACAGGTAGGGACTCCCCGCAGTATTGCCTGTGTCAACATGGATGAGGCCAGGGAGGCGGCGGCAAAACTGGGTTTCCCGATCATCATCCGGGCAGCTTATACGCTCGGAGGATTGGGGAGCGGTTTTTGCACCAACGGGGAGGAGCTGGAAAAGCTGGCCTCCAGTGCGTTTTCCTATTCTCCGCAGGTTCTGGTGGAGGAATCACTGAAGGGATGGAAGGAAGTGGAATACGAGGTGGTGCGGGATCAGTATGACAACTGCATCACGGTTTGCAATATGGAGAATTTTGATCCGCTGGGCATCCACACCGGCGAAAGCATCGTGGTGGCGCCGTCGCAAACGTTGTCCAATGCCGAATACCACAAGTTGAGGGCCGTTTCTATTAAAATTATCCGGCATATCGGGGTTATCGGCGAATGTAACGTGCAGTTTGCCCTTGATCCGGATTCGGAGGATTACCGGGTCATCGAAGTGAACGCCCGTTTGTCGCGTTCTTCGGCCCTGGCGTCAAAGGCGACCGGGTACCCGCTGGCCTTTGTTGCCGCCAAACTCGGACTGGGGTATGGTCTGCATGAGCTGAAAAACTCCGTGACGAAGGTGACCACTGCCTGTTTTGAGCCTGCGCTGGATTATGTCGTTTGCAAAATTCCCCGATGGGACCTCAATAAGTTCAGTGGTGTTTCAAAAAACCTGGGCAGTTCCATGAAGTCGGTGGGCGAGATTATGGCGATCGGGCGCAGCTTTGAGGAAGCCATTCAGAAAGGCATCCGGATGGTGGGGGCAGGCATGCACGGCTTTGTCGGCAATAAAGAGGAAATCACCATCGACGAGATTGACCGGGAACTCTGCTATCCGACCGACCGCCGCATTTTTGCCATTGCCGCCGCCTTTGGAAACGGTTACCCGATCGATGAGATCTATGCGAAGACAAAGATCGACCGCTGGTTCCTGTATAAGCTCCATGCGATTTACGCGTTGAAACTGGAACTGCTCAACCATGATTCGCTGGAAGCGCTTGATGATGAGTTGCTTCGCGACGCCAAGAAAGCCGGGTTCTCCGACTTCCAGATCGCACGGCTGGTGCTCAAGGCTACCGGCAGGGCGATCAACGGCCGGTTGATGGAAGTCCGGAATTACAGAAAGTCGCGCGGTATTGTTCCATATGTGAAGCAAATCGATACGCTGGCAGGCGAGTATCCGGCGCAGACGAACTACCTGTACCTGACTTATCATGGCTGCGAACATGATGTGCCGTTTCTCAGCGACAATCAGTCGGTGATTGTGCTTGGCTCAGGGGCATACCGGATCGGTAGCTCGGTGGAGTTCGACTGGTGTTCGGTCAATGCGGTCAACACCATCCGGAAAATGGGATTGCGGGCCGTCATGATCAACTATAACCCGGAGACGGTGAGTACGGACTACGATTCGTGCGACCGGCTGTTCTTTGACGAACTCTCGTTTGAGCGGGTGATGGATATCGTGGAACTGGAAAACCCCCGGGGCGTGATCCTGTCGGTGGGAGGCCAGATCCCGAATAACCTGGCCATGCGGCTGCACCAGGGGCAGGTACCGATCCTGGGAACGTCGGCCCGGAATATCGACAATGCCGAAGACCGTAAAAAGTTCAGCTCGCTGCTCGACCGGTTGAACGTGGATCAGCCCAGGTGGAGCGAGCTGACCAGCATTGAGGCGATTTACAAATTCATTGAGCTGGTCGGTTTCCCGGTGCTGATCAGACCTTCCTATGTACTTTCGGGCGCAGCCATGAACGTGGTCTCCAACTTCGACCAGTTGGACCATTTTCTGAAAATGGCCGCCGAGGTATCCAAAGCGTATCCGGTGGTGGTGAGCGAATTCATAGAGCAGGCCAAGGAAATTGAGGTGGATGCCGTGGCCGATCAGGGTGAGGTGGTAGCCTACGCCATTTCAGAGCATGTGGAGTTTGCCGGCGTGCACTCCGGTGATGCAACCATCGTCTTTCCGCCGCAAAAGCTGTATGTTGAAACCATCAGGCGGGTCAAGAAGATTTCCCGTCAGATTGCCAAAGCCCTTGAGATATCAGGTCCGTTTAATATCCAGTTTCTGGCAAAGGACAATGCGATCAAGGTGATCGAATGCAACCTGAGGGCTTCGCGCAGCTTTCCCTTTGTTTCGAAAGTCATGAAGATCAATCTGATCGGGATTGCGACCCGGGTGATGCTGGGACTTCCGTATCAGAAACCGGACAAGTCGCTTTTTGAACTCGATTATGTCGGGGTGAAGGCCCCGCAGTTTTCGTTTGCCCGTTTGCTGAACGCCGATCCTGTTCTGGGCGTGGATATGTCTTCGACCGGAGAGGTTGGATGTATCGGCGAGAATTTTTACGAGGCGATCCTCAAAGCGATGCTGTCGGTCGGTTACCGGTTTCCTGGCAAGAATATCCTGATCTCGTCGGGGCAGGCCAGGTCAAAACTGGAGCTCCTGGACAGTGCGAAGATGCTTCAGGAGAGAGGGTTCGCTCTTTTCGCCACGGAAGGAACGCATCGTTTCCTTCGCGAGAACAAGGTGGAGTCGACCCTGTTGCACTGGCCGGATGAGGAAGACCAGAAACCCAATACGATCGAATACCTGAAAGAGAAAAAGATCGACCTGGTGATCAACATCCCGAAGAATTACACCAAGCGGGAGTTAAGTAACGGGTACCGCATCAGGCGGAACTCGATTGATTATAACATTCCGCTCATCACCAATGCCCGCGTTGCCAGCGCGTTTATTTACGCGGTCTGCACGTATAAACCGGAAGACATCCGGATTAAGCCCTGGGATGCTTATTAGGCCTAAAAGACCGTGGCGGGTCACATTGTGACCCGCCACGTAAAAACAGAAATCGCATCCGGTCAGTCATAGGCAATTTCGCCATGCTGGGTGATATCCAGACCGTCAATTTCGTGTTGTGTGCCGGCTCTGACGCCAACAAGCCTGTCGACAATTTTGAACAGGATGTACGTGACGACGGCGCTGTACACGATGGTCGCGGCTGTGGCGATGACCTGCACCCACAACTGATGCCAGTCTCCGTAAAGCGCCCCCCTGGCACCGCCGGTCACCAGAGGTGTGGCAAATATTCCGGTCAGAATTGAACCGATAATCCCGCCGATACCATGTACGCCAAACGCGTCGAGGGAATCGTCATAACCCAGCCGTGGTTTGACATAAGCCACCATATAGAAACAAATGAGGGCGGTCACGATCCCGATCACGAAGGCTCCAAGGACGTCAGACGAACCTGCGGCGGGGGTGATGGCAACCAGTCCGGCCACTGCGCCGGTACAGAAGCCGACCACGGTTGGTTTTTTGCTGATGATCCATTCCAGTACCGACCATGCCAGCGCAGCCGTGGAAGCGGAGACATGAGTCACCAGAAATGCGCTGGCCGCTAATCCGTCTGCCGCCAATCCGCTGCCGGCATTGAATCCCATCCAGCCCAGCCACAGCAGTGCTGTTCCGATGACGACCAGCGGGATGTTGTGGGGGCTTACCGGTCCGCCGCCCTTCAACCCGAATCCTGCCCGTTTCCCCAGCAGCAGGACCATGATCAGGGCAGAGATGCCTGCGTTGATGTGCACGACGGTTCCGCCGGCAAAGTCAAGGGCTCCCAGGTTGAAAATCCATCCTCCTCCCCAGACCCAATGAGCGACCGGGTTATAGACCAACAGGGCCCACAGAATGGAGAACAGCAGGAAGCCCGAAAACTTGATCCGTTCCGCGAATGCCCCGATGATCAGCGCTGGGGTGATTACCGCGAACATCGCCTGGAACAGCACAAACAGGATCTCGGGAATCCCATAGCCGCTTAAGGCATCGTGAATCCCGACGCCCCGCAAAAATGCTTTGTCAAATCCGCCGATGAACGCGTTCAGTCCCCCTTCGGCCGGTGTGAAGGCCAGGCTGTATCCTACAAGTACCCATTCAATGCTGATCACCGAAGTGAGGATCAAACATTGCATCAGGATGCTCAGTACATTTTTTCTTCTGACCAATCCCCCGTAGAATAAGGCTAATCCGGGGATCGTCATCATGAGGACAAGGACGGTGGCCACGATGATCCAGGCCGTATCACCGCTGTTTAACACAGGCGCTTCCGCCTCCTGCCCAAGAACCCAGAAAGGGCTGACCAATGCCGTCATAAACAAGGCCATCGATGCTATTATTTTATGCTTCATAATGAATGTGTTAAAATTTTTAAATAATTGTTGCAGATCGTGATCAAGGAATGATTCTTTTATTCGGGCTTGTCGTACAGCGATTCGTCGCCGTGGTCGCCGGTTCTGATCCGGATGGATTGTTCAATCCCCGAAACGAAGATTCTTCCGTCGCCACTTTCGCCGGTATAAGCCGATTTTAGGATGGCATCGATCGATTTCTGGACATTGATCTCGCGTACCACGAAGGAAAGATGGATTCGCTCCACGGCATTGACGTCGTAAGCGATACCCCTGAATATGAGTCCTTGTTTGGCAGTTCCCTGGCCTTTTACCTCCCACCAGGAAAGGAAGTCAATGTCAGCTTCGTGCAGTGCTTTTCGAACCACTTCGAATTTTGACTTGCGAATAATTGCTTCAATTTTTTTCATACGATACTTATTAAATGAATAAAAATGGGATACCAGTTGCTATAAGGTAATGCCGACAACCACGTACAGTTGTTCGCGTTCGGGATTCAGGATCACCTGTCCGGTAACAGGAATCGAAAAGCTATCAGTGATCTTGATTTCCTTACCGGTGCCGATACCGATGTTGCAGACTTTGAATTCCCCGTCCGACGTATGCCAGCCGTCTCCGGCTCCCAGGAGGATATTGAATTTTTTAAAAGCGTATTCGGCCTGGAAGTACAGGTCATCTCCGGCTGAACCCGCGGTGGTGGCTTCGTTGAGGATGTAGTTGGCGCTCAGGCTTAGCCCTCCTGTCGCGTAACCGGCATTGATCTCGTAAGTATTGGCATCTTCTTTAAAAAGAGAAGTCCCGTCGCCGGAATATCCCGGGTAATAATAGTTGGTCATTCCCAGGCTTAGTCCGTTCGAAAAAGAATACGAAAGATAAGGGTCGACTTCAGTATAACCGGTCGCGTCGAAAGAGCCCCATACACCCAATGTTAATCCTCCGGCAGAGAAGCTGACGGAAGGTTGGATCGCGGGACCGGTCCCGTATTTTGTACCACGCCAGATGTAATTACTGTACAAATCGACGCCCGCGCCCCATGAACTTTCCTGGGCCTGTGCATTCGATGCGAAAATTGCCGCCAGTCCCAACATTAAAAATCTCACAGTCTTTTTCATGTTTTGTAGAATTAAGGGTTAAACCAATACGAGAATTCTTCTGGGCAGAAAAGATTATTTCTTTTTGTTCTATAAAGAAGCTTTTTTTCTGACTCCGGTTCAAAAATAGTGATATTTTTATAGATAAATGATAAAAAATAGGGCTATTGAATGAATTAATGTAAAATTAACGTACATCGGTTAAAAATTATGGGGTCAATACTGAAAAAAGAATATTATTTTTAATAAAGAACATAAATATTAAGGGGTAAGACTTAAAAGTAAATATATATTATAGAA
>CAZANK010000174.1:0-7317 GCA_964486235.1 uncultured Prolixibacteraceae bacterium
TTACCATAGTTGGCGCCGTAAATGCCAATGGTGTTGTCCCACACGAGGCTGAAATTCCCGAAATCATATACCGCGGTCTGTGTGTCGGGTGTTTCCATGGCATCATCCGGGAAAGCATATTTGCCTCCAACCGCCATAATGGATTTGGGCACATACTGGTTCATCCCAAAAAGGGCGAAGTCGAGCAGGTGTACCCCCCAGTCGGTCATCACACCGCCTGCATAATCCCAGAACCAGCGAAACGTAGCATGAAACCTGTTTTTATTGAAGGGCCTTTTCGGCGCCGGCCCAAGCCACATGTCATAGTCGACCCCTTCGGGAGCCTCCGTGTCTTCGACAACGGGAATCGAGGTTTTCCAGCCCACGTACGACCAGGAACGGACCGTGCGCACCCTGCCAATATTCCCATCCTGAACATACTTCACCGCGTCACGCCAATGCGGATGGCTCCGCTGCCATTGCCCTACCTGTACCACGTTCCGGTATCTTTTCTGGGCTGCAACCATCACATCGCACTCTTCGATCGTCGACCCGATCGGTTTTTCAACATACACATGTTTGCCGGCTTCGGAGGCATAGACCATGGGCAGGCAATGCCAGTGGTCGGGCGTTCCGATAATCACCGTGTCAATATCTTTGTTCCCGATTAACTGACGAACATCGCTGTACATGGGCGGTTTTTTCCCGGTCAGCTTTTCCACTTCTCCGGCACGCGGCTCCAGGACGCGCTTATCCACATCGCATAAGGCGACGCATTCCACGTCATCATTCTTTAAAAATGATTTCAGGTCATTAAAACCCATTCCGCGACAACCGATCAATCCCACATGAACTTTTTCATTGGGGGAACAACCGGCATTCATGATCGTCGGAATGGCTGCAATGCCCGCGGTAACTACCGCGGATTGCTTTAAAAAACTCCTTCTGTCTTGTTCTTTCATGGATATGATTTTTTCAGATTAGTCATACGGGTGAGTAAAGATAGAAGAAATCCCCGTAACTGATGCTGACGGGTCAGTTTTTCTTTGGAGCAGACGGGGCCGAATCCGGGGACATCGGACAGCCCTATTTCGCCAGGTTGCGATGGAGCTTTTAAAAAAGAACCGGCAACCAGCCAATAGCTCATGACCCGCCGCTAAATTTTGGTTCCTCCGGTCTCCCGTTCCCGGTCTCCTTTGTCTTACGACCCACTATCCACTATCCACTACCCACTACTCACTACCCACTACTTCTTCTTCCAATCCCCTTCGCTTCAGCAGGGGCCCGACCGACGGGTCATGGCCCCGGAAATTCCGGTAGACGACCATTCCTTCATCCGAACCCGATTTTGCCAGCAACGTCCTGAATTTGGCTGCCAGCTCCGGATTGAACAACACGCCCGACTCTTTGAAAGCCGCAAACGCATCCGCATCGAGTACTTCGGCCCAGATGTACACGTAGTACCCGGCCGAATACCCCCCGGAGAAGATATGCGAAAAATAGGTGCTGCGGTAGCGGGGGAGAATCTCATTGATCAGTCCGATCCGGTCCATCGACGCCTTCTCAAAACCATTGACATCCCCTTCAAAAGGCATGGTGTGCCAATCCATGTCCAATAACGCCGCAGCCAGGTATTCCACGGTTTCAAATCCCTGATTAAAATAGCCGCTGTTGACGATTTTCCTGACAAGGTCGTCGGGAATAACCTCGCCGGTCTGGTCATGTTTGGCAAATACCTTCAGCACTTCCGGCTCCGTGGCCCAGTTTTCCATAAACTGCGAGGGAAGTTCCACGAAGTCGCGCGCCACGCTGCCCGCGGTACGCTGGTACGGCCCGTCTGTAAACAAGTGGTGAAGCGCATGTCCAAACTCATGGAAAAGCGTGTTCACCTCATCCATACTTAACAGCGCCGGCGACTCAGCCCCGGGACGGGTAAAATTACAAACGATGGACGTGATCGGGTATTTTACTTTTTTCCCGGCTTTGTAAGCCTGGTCACGGAACCCGGTGTTCCAGGCGCCGACAGCTTTCCCTCCGCGGGGGAAAAAATCCATGTACAGCAAACCCAGGTGCGATCCGTCCTTGTCCTTCACCTCCCATACCTCCACTTCTGGATGGTAAACCGGGACATCCGTGCGTTTTTCAAATTTGAGCCCGTATAACTGACCGGCAACATAAAAAATTCCCTGACGGACGTTATTGAGCGTGAAATAAGGCCTGGTTTCCGATTCATCCAGATCATATTTCTCCTTGCGCAGTTTTTCCGCATAATACCACCAGTCCCACGACGCCAGTTTGAACGTACCGCCTTCCCGGTCAATGATCGCCTGCATCGCTGCGCGTTCCTCCTTTGCCACACGCAGGGCGGGCTCCCACAACTGATGCAAAAAGTCAGACACCTGCCGGGGCGTTTTGGCCATATTGACGTCGATGACATACGCGGCGTGGTTTTCAAAACCAAGCAACCTGGCCCGCTCATCGCGAAGCTCTACCATCTTTTCGATGATGGCCTTATTATCAAACGGATTGTCATTGTCGCCGCGCATCCAATAACCACGGTAGATCTTTTCACGCAGATCCCGGTTTTCGGCATACTGCAGGAAGGGGATCATGCTGGGTTTCTGTAGGGTGAAAACCCATTTCCCCGGCAGACTGTCTCTCACGGCCTGGTCGGCCGCGGCTGCAATCACCTCGCGCGACAACCCCTTCAAGTCTTCTTCCCTGTCGATAATCAGCCGGAAGTTCTTGTTTGTCTCCGCCAGCAGGTTTTCCCCGAACTGAAGTTCCAGCGTGGACAACTGCTGGTTCAGCGCACGGAGTTTCGCCTGATCGGCTTCCGGCAAATTCGCCCCGTGCCTGACAAAATCCTGATAATATTTTTCCGTGGCCCGGCGCTGTTCATGATCCAAACCAGCGCTTTCGCGTTGCTCATAAACGGTCTTTACCCGTTCAAACAACGCTTTGTTCAGCATGATGTTATCCCTGTGCCCGGTGACCTTCGGATAAATCTCACGGGCCAGTTTCTGCATTTCTTCGCTGGTCTCGGCCGAATTCAGGTTGTCAAAGACCACCATGACACGTTCGAGTAAATCACCCGATTCGTCCAGCGGCAAAATGGTATTGGCAAACGCTGGCGCTTCGGCGTCTGACGTGATAGCGGCAATCTCCCGCTCATGCTGCCGGATGCCTTCCCCGATTCCGGGTAAATAGTGTTCCAGCCTGATCTGATCAAGAGGAGGCGCCTCAAACGGCGTATTGTATTTCGAAAAAAAAGGGTTTTTCATGGCTGTTTCATTTGGTGAATGACAGGCAGCAAAGATAATGAGTACGGAAATAAGGGAAAGGCTTATTCGTTTCATAACTGCTTTTTTTGAGATTTCCCGTAAAGATAATAAAAAGCCGTGAGTGAAATCGTCAGGTCACCATGCAACCCTTTTCGATTTCCCTGTTTTCTTATTTTATCGTAAAACTCTCCGGATTCAGGCAATTATTCGGGTATCCGCGTTTGTCTCCGGCCAAAAATGCTTAATTTTGACGATCCCAAATGGGACAGATTCTAAAGCATTCTGATTATGAACATTTCCTATAAGTGGTTAAAAGACTATATCGACACGGATCTTCTCCCTGATGAACTGGGAGAAATACTGACCCGGATCGGACTTGAGGTAGGCAGTATTGAAGAAGTTGAAACGATAAAAGGAGGACTCCGGGGATTGGTGATCGGCAAAGTGCTCACCTGCGAAAAGCACCCGGACTCCGATCACCTGAGCAAAACAACCGTCGATATTGGTCACGGTCGCGCACTGAATGTCGTGTGCGGTGCACCGAACGTGGCGGCCGGACAGAAAGTGGTCGTTGCGACCATCGGAACCACCTTATACGATGGCGATAAGGAATTTCAAATTAAGAAATCAAAAATACGTGGAGAAGTTTCAGAAGGGATGATCTGTGCGGAAGATGAAATTGGCCTTGGAAACGATCATCAGGGCATTTTGGTCTTACCCGCCGACGCGCCCGTGGGAATGGAAGCCGGAAAATATTTCAATCTGGAATCCGACTACCGGATCGAAGTAGACCTGACCCCGAACCGGATCGACAGCGCTTCACACATCGGCGTTGCGCGCGATCTGGCAGCCTTCCTGGGGAAAGACCGCGACATTTCCTATAAACGTCCGGATGTGAGTTCGTTCAAGATTGACGATCATTCGCTGGAAATCCCGGTTGAAGTTGTCACTTCTGAAGCCTGCCGCCGGTACAGCGGCGTGACGATGAGCGGCGTGGAAGTGAAAGAGTCGCCCGACTGGCTGAAAAACCGGCTGAAGGCGATCGGGTTAAATCCGATCAATAATGTGGTGGACATTACCAACTATGTGCTGTTTGAAACCGGACAACCGTTACACGCCTTTGACGCAAGTCAGATCACCGGCGGAAAGGTCATCGTACAAACGCTGCCTTCGGGAACGAAATTCACGACGCTTGATGAAGTGGAACGTGAACTCCACGAGGACGATCTGATGATCTGCGACACCCGGGGCGGCATGTGTATCGCCGGGGTGTTTGGCGGAATCGGTTCAGGTATAAAATCTTCCACCCGGAATATCTTCCTCGAATCCGCGTGTTTTGATCCGGTATATATCCGCAAAACGGCCCGCCGCCACGGACTTAGCACCGATGCATCATTCCGGTTTGAAAGGGGAACTGATCCAAATGCCACCGTCTACGCGCTGAAACGTGCGGCCATGCTGATCAGGGAAGTTGCCGGAGGGAAAATCAGTTCGGACATCATTGATTGCTATCCTGTTCCGGTTGAAGACTTCAGGGTCGATGTCACCTATGCCAACATGACACGGCTGATCGGGAAAGACCTTGGCGTACCCTGCATCAAAAAAATCCTGGAATCGCTGGAAATAAAAATCGAAAGTGAAACGGCAGGGGGCCTTGCCCTGGCAGTGCCCCCCTACCGGGTCGACGTCACGCGCGAAGCCGACGTCATTGAAGAAGTTCTCCGGATTTACGGATACAACCAGGTTGAGATTCCCGCGAAAGTCAACGCTACCCTTCAATACCGTCCGAAGCCTGATCCGGTGAAGGTCCGGGAGTTGATGGCCAATACGCTGACCGCCCAGGGATTTCATGAAATATGGTCCAATTCATTGACCAGGTCTGCCTATTATGACAATTGCCCCGCTTTCCCGGGCGGGAATACCGTGAGGCTGATTAACCCGCTGAGCGCAGATTTAAACGGGATGCGGCAGACATTGCTCTTTGGGGGCCTCGAGGCCATCGCCCGCAACGCGAACCGCAAAAACAGCAACCTGCGCCTGTATGAAATCGGAAATTGTTACTTCCGGAAAGATTCACAACTGATCGAAGACCCGCTGAAAGACTATCGCGAAGAAGAACATCTGGCACTCTTTGTCACCGGCAAAAAGGAACGTGAAAACTGGTCTGCCCCTCAATCAGATGCCGGGTTCTTCCAACTGAAAGGCTATGTTGAAAGCCTGTTGCTGAAACTTGGACAGTCGCCAGCCATCCTGCGGCTAAAAGACCTCAGGCATGATCTGATCGCGGAAGGATTATCCCTGTCCGCGCCAAACGGGAAAAAACTGGTCGATATCGGAATTGTTCACCGTGATCTCCTGAAGGCGTTCGACATCGACAACCCCGTTTACTACGCAGACTTTTTGCTGGACCACCTGATCCCTGCCCAAAAGAACAACACGGTTTCGTTCAGGGAGATCCCCAGGTACCCGGAAGTCCGACGCGACCTCGCCCTCTTGCTCAATCAGGAAGTCCGCTTTTCCGAAATCCGGGATCTGGCCTTCAAAACTGAAAAGAAACTGCTTCGGTCGGTTGGCCTGTTCGACGTGTATGAAGGCAAAGGCATTCCCGATGGGAAAAAATCATACGCCGTCAGCTTTATTCTCCGGGATGACGAAAAAACGCTCCATGACCGGCAAATCGACGCGATCATGCAGAAGCTGATCGCTATCTTTGAAAAGGGACTCGGCGCTCAACTCCGGTGACGACATCAACAAATCATTTGGGAATGGTTGGTTAATATAAAATACGATTTATGCGCAGGTTTATTTGGGCTTTTGTCCTGATACTGTCAACGGCGACTTGTAAGAATAATAAAGTGGTCACCGAAACCGTGGAACTGAGCATATCGGGCGACACGGTGTTTGTGAGTGAAACATCGCCGATTTTAAATCAGTTAGTCACGCAGAAGTCTTATCTGCAGGATTTTTTAACAGAATTTAGCACGACTGGGACCGTTCGTCCCGTTTCAGGGAAAATCGCGGAAATTGCCCCTCCTTTCGAAGGACGGATCGTTCAGTCGCATGTCCGGTTAGGGCAAAAAGTGGCCGACGGTTCTCCTGTTTTTGACTTTAGTTCCTCTGAGTTTCACGAGGCAACGAAAGCTTATTTTGTGGCTCTTTCTGCAAACGAGCTTGCCCAACGTCAGTATAACCGCCAAAAAGAGTTAGCGGCAAACGGAGTTGCCGCCCAAAAAGATCTGGAACAAGCAAAAAACGAGGTGATGATATACGGTCAGGAGCTCGAGCAGGCCAAAGCGACCCTGAATATCTTCAATATTGATGCGGCATCGCTGGCAACCGGGATCGGCCCGGATGTGCAGCGTCCGTTGGCAACCGTTATTGTTTACGGATTGTTTTTCGCCACCATCCTGACGCTGTTTATCCTTCCTGCTTTCTATTACCTGACCGAGAGCCATTACGAACGAAAAGAAGCTTTGTTATCGGAAGATAAAGAATAGTCTGCCTCAATGAACTTCATGGAAAAACAAATCAAGAACTACGGTAAGACCCTGATCGAAAGCGCGGAGAAGATCCTTAACGGACGGATCTATCTTTACAAGAAGGGAGAAACCGGCCTGACGACAAGCTCCTGAGCCAGATCGGCACGTTGGAATACAACGAACAACGGCGATTGGATATCAAAACGCAGGAAGCCGATTTCATGGCCGCACAAACAGACCCCATTCGTTTAAAGCAGATTCTAATCAACCTGATATCAAATGCCATCAAGTTTACCAGGGAGGGTCAGGTTACGTTGCAGGCAACCTGCAGCGGCAGCGATGACGATGTCTTCTGGCTGGTCGCGGGAGTGACACGGGGATCGGCATCGCCGGTCACGATATCGGAAAGATATTTGATGAACTTGTCCAGCCCGACAGCGACCTCACTCAAAAACACCGTGGCGCCGGTCTTGGATTATCGATTGTAAAAAAGAAGAAAGGCGCACAGCCATCGGCTGAGATATTATCGAAACTGGCCAATTCGCTCGGGGTCTCTTCCGATTTCCTGACCAACG
>CAZANK010000175.1:0-7302 GCA_964486235.1 uncultured Prolixibacteraceae bacterium
AGTTTCCCGGCTTCTTCAAAAGGTTCCTTCGTTTGCTTGTCCTTGACCAGTTCGTTGCCTAGCAAAAATCCTTATCCCTTTACATCACCAACGATCGGATGCTGTTCTTTCATCTTTTGCATCCTTTTCATGAAAAATGCGCCGACTTCGCGGACATTTTCCAGGATACTCTCTTCTTCAATCACTTCAATGGAAGCCAGCGCGGCGGCACATGCCATGGGATTTCCCCCGTAACTGGATGATGCAGAAATTTTTTCCAGCGCCTCGCCGTTTTCTTCCTTGACCACCATCGCCGTCACCGGGAAACCGTTACCGAACGATTTTCCGAAAGTGACAATATCGGGAACGACCCCCCAGTGCGACATCGTCAGCCATTCTCCGGTACGCCCCATCCCAGCCAGCACTTCATCGTCATAAAGCAGGATATGATACCGGTCACAAAGTTTTCTGAGCTTCGGGAAAAAGTCGTCCGGAGGGAAAATACTTCCGCCCCAGCCCTGTGCAGGTTCCATGATAAAAGCAGCCACATTCCCCACAGTTCCTTCCCGGATAAATTCTTCGTAAAATGAAATGTAGGCGTCGGTATCAATGGTCCCGTTTGCTTTTGTCCATAAAGGCCGGTAAGGATTGGGTTTCGGCACCATATAAAAGCCCGGGGCACGCGTGGGGCCGTAGCTATGCGTTTCTCCCCTGTACATTTGGGCACAGCTCACCGAGGCCATGGTTTTACCATGAAAATCACGATACCCCGCGATAAATTCATGCTTGTTCGAAATGGCCCTCGCTGCACGGATTGCGGCCTCCACGGCCGTGGTGCCGTCCGAATACAACTGAATGGCATTCAGCTTGCCCGGCAAAACGGAGGCCATCTTTTCCATCAGCTTTTCTTTCACCGGCGTGGTAAAATCATGCGCATTCATTAAACGTTTGGCCCAGTATGCGATGGCTTCCGAAATCTTCGGATGACAATGTCCCAGCGAGGTGACATAGATACCCGATGAAAAATCGAGGTATTTATTACCATCCACATCGGTAAGGGTGATCCCAAATCCCTGATCAAAACAAACAGGAAATAATTTTACCTGCGAACTAAGGCCTTTCATATACTTTGCCGTATTGGCATGCATGACCCTGGATTTTGGCCCGGGGGTGTCCGTGATCAGTTTAGGAACGCCTAACGCGCTCTCTTTCCACCAGTCTTTTTGTATCTTCATGTTCAGTTGATTTTATTAAAAATTGTTTTACGATCGAATAGAACAAATATAATCAAAAAAGATCATACCATGCAAGAATTTTTTGAAAAATAAGTCAAACAAAGTGAAGTGAAGACAACCACATCCGCTTTAAAAATACGTATATTCTTTAAAATAAGTCTTTTCTGTGATTTTATGAACGACCACCTTTATTGAAGGGATGATCAAAAAGATCAAATTTAAACAAAATTAAACACGCAAATATCGCCGAAACTTACCCGAAACGTTCGTCCTTGTGCTCGTTTAACCGAAACACTCGTTCCCGCGAAAGCAAAAATGAAATTGACGGTCCTTCCTGTGTGATGTATCGGATTCCTAAATTGATTTTTTCTGCGGCCGAAAATTCTGTTTTGGATCAGCTTGTTTACGGTTAGCAGGAATTTACAAAACCAGTGTTCCGGACGGCTTTATGAGGCTGAATTCCTGAAAATCAATGATGCCGCTCCAAGACATCCGGCCCTGTTACCCAGTGCAGCACCAACCACATCGGTATGAACGGCACAATCGGGCATCGCATATTTAAAGGTGGCAGCTTTGATCATATCGATATAAAACGGTCCCGCTTCCGAAATGCCGCCTCCGATGACCACTTTCTGAGGGGCGAACACATTCACGAATGAAGCGATACCGTGCCCCAGGTATTCGGTATGTTCCCGCATGCAGTCCACGGCCTCTTGTTCTCCCTCTTTGAATTTACTGACGATATAATAGCCATCGGTCTCTCTTTCTTCCCTGCCCTTCCGTTCTGCATATTGCCTGATCAGGGCCGATGTCGACGCATACACTTCCAGGCATCCCCGGCCCCCGCAACTGCAGGCAATCCCCTTATGATCGACCGTGATATGCCCCAGTTCCGCACCCCGGTTGCGGTATCCTCCATAGAGCTTCCCGTTGGCAATGACAGCCCCGCCAATCCCGGTTCCAACTGTGATAAAGATCACATCGGAACAATTCCGCGCAGCTCCGTAGATCGCTTCCCCCAGTCCCATTACATTGGCATCATTATCGATCAGGACAGGCAAATGAAAAGCTTCTGTAAAAATACGTGCCAGGTCAATATTGACCCAGCCATCCAGGTTCTCGGCGCCCCCCAAAACAACACCATTGTCACAAACCCCGGGCGTGCCGATCCCGATCCCTGAAACATCCATCCCATTGCTTTTTGCATGTTCCAGGGACAATTTAATCGCCCTGTTCAGGGTATTTAAAATATCGTCTCTCTTCGCCTGCGAGCCTATGGGCAATTTATCAGAAAAGATCATCTCGCCTTTGTCAGAGATCAGGGCGAACTTAACAAATGTGCCTCCGAGGTCAATGCCGACAGCATACCTTGTGGATTGATTATTGATGATTGATGATTGATTATTCATGTATCTGGATATTAGTCACCACACCGTTTTTTTGCTTCATTTATCAAATTAACACTTATTCTAAAGTTGGTCTTTTGAATTTCAGTAATGACTTCAGATAAAGTCTTAATCAAACCCTTTTGCCTGGCAATTATTAATACACCTAATGTTCCGGTGTAGGTCAGACCTAATTGCTTTGCTTCTTTTCTTCCCTTATTGTCGTCAATAATCAGGAGACAATCTTTTTTTTCTAATGCAAGCGCCAGTGCGCTCGCTTCTCCGGCATCTACAAAACTTTCAAGTATCTTTTGATAAGTAATATTTTCGGGATTTTCTATCTGTATAAAGTCTGGTAATTTACTGCCAAACTCATCTGCAATTATTTTTGTTATCGTAATCTTGCCAAATAATTTTTGCAAAAGATCAAGTCTATTGATCTTTGTTAAGAGAATCAAACAACTCGTATCAGAGACTATAATTTTCTGCATTTTTTATATCATTATCGAGATCTTCATTTGACAGATTGAAAATTGATACATCATAGTCTCCCAATATCTCCATAAAAGCACGTTTAGATAAACTAACCAATTCGGCTGCTTGTCCAAGTGATAGTTTACCCTTCTCATATAGTCTTGAAGCAAGTAACATTTTTGCTTCCCTATCATGTAAGTCTACCGTATCCGGTATATTTATAAGTATTGTTCTCATCTCTTAATCTTTATTCAAAGATACGGTTTAATTATGAATGCGAATCAGGGCTTGAATTAAAAAATGATCATGAATGTGAGGATATCTGTAAACCTGACAAAATCACCAGCAATGAGATCATTAATCGTTTCATATTGATTTTCAATAGCTATAATTAGTTTACCGACTTATTCAAGCTTGTTCTGAATTCACAGTCTGGTTAGTTTTTGCTAACTTCCCAGTAACCTCCTCTGTCGGGACCGATGCGCTGTATAAAACCTTTTTGTCTAAGTTTTGCAATATTTTCTTCAATTTTCCTTTTTGAAATTTTCACTATCAAAACCAATTCATTGGCTGTTATATACGGGTTATCAATCATACTCTTCAATATCAATGATTGATTTTCTGTCAGTTTTTCACCGACCTTTTCACCGACCTTTTCAGGGACATTTTCAGGGACATTTTCAGGGACATTTTCAGTAAGAGGAACAGTAACCCTAAAAATATCTTCCTCGAAAAAGACGACCTGATCGCTGCCGGAATAGGCCTTAGTGAACTTAAAATCTTTGCTAGTATCCGAATCCACGTTGTCTGAGTACTATTTTAGATATTTGGAGTTATCAAATGTATTTTATCTCCTGCGGAGGTTTATTATTCAATCTGTCCATTTGCTCAGAACTTAATGTCAGGTTGACAGCTCCAATATTCTCAAGCAACTGTTGCTCTTTGCTTCCTGTTATTAACGGAATGACCGGCGGATCCTGATGCATCATCCAGGATAATACAACCTGATTCATGCTAAAGCCTGTTTCAGAAGCAATATCACGTAAGGTTTCCATCCGGTTCAAATTGTCATTATTTTTAAATTGGTCCGGTGTTTCTTTCCCGCCATCCGAATATACACCTCCCAGTAAGGGTGAATACGCCATTAAAGTGATCCGGTGTTCCTTGCAATAATCAATCAAATCCGGGGTCAATACCATTTGTGTTCCAAAATACGCCCCAACGGCAGGTTGCAATAGCGTGTATTTCTGCTGAAGACAACAAAAAGGGTCCCATTGATTTCCGGTATGGATCTGCCTGGCTCTTTCCAGATGCCACGAATAATAATTACTGGCGCCAATGCATCTGACTTTTCCATCCGCCTGAAGTTTGTGAAATGCTTCCAGGCTTTCTTCATACGGGGTACTTTTGTCGTAGTTATGGGCAAAGTATAGGTCGATCGTTTCTACTTCCAGTCTCCGCAGGCTCTTCTCACATTCCCTGATTATCAATTCCGACTTTAGACTTTGAGGTACATCCTGATAGGCAAAACCAACTTTCGTGGAAAGAAACAAATCCTTCCGGTTACCCTTTGACTTTATCCATCTTCCGATTAACCTCTCACTTTCACCCCCTTTAAATCCCGGGATCCAACTGGCATACTTATTGGCTGTATCAATAAACCTTCCACCCCTTTCATAATAAACATCCAACAATTTCAACGAAGTCTTTTCATCAACCTTTGTCCCGAAATACATAGTGCCCAGCCCCATACAACTGACCATCTCTTTTGTATTTCCCAACTCAATTTTCTCCATATCAAATTATTTAATGACTATATGATTTGTAATTTTTTTATAGCTATAGTTGAACCTGAAGGCATTCCTATATTAAATCTCCATACTTTACCCAGGCATCCCGAAATTGCAGGATGGTCTTCCAACGGGTATTAATGGCTGTTTGGCAACTCGCCGCAAATACAAATCTATTGGCATAGGGAGACAGCTCTTTAAAAAGATTACTGACATACCTGTCAACTTCAGACTGGGTTTCAAACCTGCTGGTTTCTGCAGCACTGATACCCCCTGTAATAATAAACTTTTCATGTGACAGTTCGAAAGC
This sequence comes from uncultured Prolixibacteraceae bacterium, assembly GCA_964486235.1. Taxonomy (GTDB): domain Bacteria; phylum Bacteroidota; class Bacteroidia; order Bacteroidales; family Prolixibacteraceae; genus JBCFBK01. Next base: position 5,174 of record CAZANK010000175.1, read on the forward strand.
CTCCCTTAAGCTTATATCTCCTAAAGGAGGATAAGCAACACCTTCCAGTCCGTCAACCCCAAATGATGAAATAAGTTTCAGGTTGTACCTCTGCTTTCCGCAGGCATGGATCATAAATTTTCCTCCGTAATCGTGACATAATGCACTGGCCCTGCTATAGAAGGAGCCGGAGTATTGCTCCACAAATTCCGGCGGGTGAAACATGGTATCCAGGTTGTCCATGGACATAACCACTTTAACCCCGGTTTTCATCATCTGCTCAATAAGATCAAGCTGTGCATCTTCATGGAGTTTGGCAAGTGCTGCTGCCCTGTCCCCCTGTTCATAAATAAAAAAAGATGCATTGACCGCACCCATAAATAAATGCAGCATCTTTAACGGACTTGTGAGTTCCCCTGCAATAACTACTCCATTACCGACCCGATTTTTCCATTCAGTATACTTTGCCTGATTAAATACCCACTTCCTGGAAGCAACAAATTTCTCAAAAGCGATAAAATCGGCATTATAGTCTTTAACCAAAAACTCCTTTTGAACTAAAGTAGATTCGTTGAAGATATATCTGAATGTTTCGGTCAGGTTCACTCCCTGAGAGGTATATCTTTTTACTGTAATCTTATCCTGTCCTTCCGTTTTTTGGTACCCGTCTTTTTCCATACCATCAAATACTTCATTACACAGGCCTCCGAACCAATGGGTCTCCATATCTGAATAAATATTCCGGCTGAATACATCAAGCCCCAAATAATTGATCAAGTCAAGCTGTGTTTCACAATGCTTCACCTCGTCCGGTAATGTGCCATGCGTCTTGTGATGGTGAAACCACTGCCAGTAGTTGGGGGCATATACAATTTTTGACGGGTATTCACCTTTCAGTATAGACTGAACGTTATTATTCTTCATCACTGTTATATTTTTATCGGTTCAATGTTCGGTATAAAAACCTTTAATATTGCCCAGACAATCATATACGCACTCCCGGCACATAAAAAAACAAGAAAATAACTGCCTGTGGCATCTAATAACAAACCAATAAACGAAGCAGACAACGCACCGCCAACAGCCCCTGCAAACCCGGATACCCCGACCATCGAACCCACGGCTTGTTTCGGGTAAATATCAGAGACTACCGTAAATATATTGGATGCAAAACCTGAATGGCAGGCTGTTGCAAGGGAAATGATCCCAACGGATATCCAAAGCGAATTTACCTGGGGGATTAGTAACATTGGAAGTACTCCCAGCGCGCAAACCAAAATCGTGATCTTACGCGAAAAGTCTATTGACCTGCCCCTTTTAATTAACTGTGATGACAGCCATCCCCCTGCAATACCTCCCAAACTTGAACCCGAATAAATAATTATTAACGGGATAACAACTTCCTTGATATTTACATTGTAAACCTTGTTCAGAAAATCCGGGATCCAGAATAGGATAAACCACCATACCCAATCGGTTAAAAAACGCGATAAACAAATGGCAAAAGTTTGCCTATGCTTAAAAAGGTTTACCCATTCCATTCTCTTTACATCATCCTTTTCTTCAGCATCCGAAAGAATATAGCTGTACTCTTTGGCAGAAAGTTTGGGGTGGCCCTGGGGTGTATGAAAAAATTTCAACCAGAAAATTATCCATATAAACCCCAAAGAACCGGTTATTATAAAAGCACATTGCCACCCCAATAACACAAATGCGCCGGATACAAGGATGGGGGTCAAAAATGTCCCGACACCCGACCCCAGGTTAAACCAACCTGTTGCAAGGGCCCGCTCTTTTTTCGGGAACCATTCTGCTACTGTTTTTACTGCTGCCGGAAAATTGGCGGATTCGCCAATCCCCAGAAAAAAACGGGCTACGGAAAAACCCAAAGTACTCCTTGCCGCTGCATGAAATATACCCGCCACACTCCACACAACCATAGCAACTGTATATCCAAGGCGTGTCCCGTATTTATCCAGGAACCTTCCCGTTGTCAACAGCCCTAATGCATAAGCAACCTGAAAAGTCGTTACAATATAACCATAACTGGCTTCACTCCAACCCAGGTCGTCTGCAATATATGGCTTTAAAATACCTATAACCTGCCTGTCGATATAATTGATCGTTGTGGCAAAAAACAATAATATTAC
>CAZANK010000176.1:0-7287 GCA_964486235.1 uncultured Prolixibacteraceae bacterium
CAGGGACAACGGCGAGGGATGGCTTCGCATATTTACGCCCAGGGTGGCAACGGTATCTATCTTTTCAATTATTTCCTGGGCGGCGGTTACGATGGCGCCACCGGAGCAGGAAGCGTTGTTTCAAGGGCCATTGGCGTTCCGTTGCTGCACGAGCTTGGGTCGCCCGAAACGCTTCGCAAACGCAACAAAATATTCTCCCTGGACGACGGGGCCTCGGCTGCTTATGGGTACAGCCCGGATACGCCGCTTCCCCTGACGGTCTCTGCGGGGAAACCCTCGGCAGCGGCTGTTTATGTGGGCGACGCGATCAAGGAAAATGCGCCGGTCGAAGCGGTTTTGTTTGTTCGGACCAACCGTCCGGATTCGATAGTTGTCCGTGTAAACGAAACAGGAATCACCCAACAAAAGCCGGAATATGTCGCCCTTTTCGACCGTGGGAACAACTTGTCGGGCGACGAAGCGGTGTATGCATGGACCATCCCGGTATCGGCGCTGCGCCAGGGTGTCAATACGGTTTCTTTTCGCACCGGCGGTGATGCGTTGACTGTGAAGCGCGTGGAAATCGCGTTGAAATACGGTGATGTGGAAACAAAAGGCTATTTTTGAGAAAGATAGTAATTATTGACCAGGGTACTAAAATGACAGGAATTTTTAAAATTGAAAGATGAAGAAATTTGCCGGAACGCTCATGATGTTAGTCCTCGCCTTTCACGGCGGAATGGGGCAGGAACTGTTCGTTTCCCCGTCAGGGAGCAATGCGGACAGCGGAACTCAGGAAAAACCGCTGGCCTCCTTGCCGGGAGCGCGTGACAGGATCCGTGAGCTGCGCCGCCAGGGTGCGGTAAAGGATACGCTGTTTGTAAAGATTCTTCCCGGCACATACACGGTGACGGAGCCTTTGACGCTGACCGAAGAAGACGCCGGTACGGCGCAAATGCCTGTAGTCTATACCGCGGCCACGGAGGAACGGCCCCTCATTTGCGGCGGCATCGAGGCGGCTCGCTTTGAAGTGGTCAAACCCGGTTTATGGCGGGTATTTATTCCCGAGGCACGGTATGGCTTTCGCTTCGAGCAGTTGTATATCAACGGCGAACGGCGTTTCAGGGCACAGACGCCCAATCGCGGCGAATCCTGCAAAATCAGGCACACGGAAACCGACACCCTGAGCCGGGGCAGGATCGACGCGGACCAATACGGGAAAGTCCCGGGTTTTGCCCTGCAGCGGATCTATCCCATGGCGGAGGATGTTCATATCCTGCACGATATTGCCCCCGGCGAGTTGGAGAACGTCGTGCTGGCCTTCAACCATTTCTGGACCCATACCCGCGAGATTCCCGATTTCCTGGGGTTGAGAGACAGTTGCTGGTATATCTCCGGGAAAGGCCTGGCATGGAGTTTCGGGATCAGGAATAACGGCCGGTATATCGTGGAGAACTACCGGAAAGCGTTGGATGCGCCCGGTGAGTGGTTTTTGGACGGCGACGGTTGGCTGTGGTATATTCCGGTGCCGGGTGAGACGCCCGATCAGACACGTGCCATGATGCCGGTGACCGAACAGTTCATTTCCGTAAAAGGAAAACCGGACTGTCCGGTACAGCATATCCGCTTTGAAAATATCCGCTTTGAGTTGGCAGGTTACCGGACGCCGCCGCACGGCTACACGGACCCGCAGGCTGCCGTATCCGTTCAGGCTGCCGTGATGCTCGATGATGTGCGGCACATTGATTTTGTGAACTGCGATATCGCGCACACAGGGATTTATGGTATCTGGTTCAGGGAACGGTGTCGTGACTCGAGGATCGAACACTGCCATCTGTACGACCTGGGAGGAGGAGGTGTTAAAATCGGGACCACGGCAATCCCTTCCGAAGAAGCGTTAACCCAACGGATTACCGTCCATAACAACATCATCCAGCATGGCGGGTATGTCTTTCCTCCGGGGGTAGGGGTCATCATTTTTAACGGCAGTGACAATCACATTACGCACAATGATATCGGCGACTTCCGTTACTCGGGCGTATCGGCCGGATGGGTATGGGGCTATTCCCACAGTCCGACAAAACGAAACACCATTGCGTACAATCATATCCACCACCTCGGATGGGGTGAGCTATGTGATATGGGGGGTGTGTATTTGCTGGGCGCTTCCGAAGGCACGACCGTGCGCAACAATGTGATTCATGATATTTATTCGTATGACTACGGCGGATGGGGATTATACACCGATGAAGGCGCTTACGGTATCGTGATGGAAAATAACCTGGTGCACCATTGTAAGAGTTCAGGTTTCCACCAGCATTACGGAAAGGAAAACAAGATCCGCAACAATATTTTCGCGTTCAATGTAATTTATCAAATACAGTATTCACGGCTGGAGGCGCATTTGTCGTATTCGTTTACCAACAACATCATTTATTTTGACAAGGGCGACCTGATCACGTTCAGGAGCAAGGAAGATTTTCAAAAAGCCAATATTCTGTATGATCATAACTGTTACTGGGACACACGCGGCAATGCGCCGGTTTTTTACGGCCATTCGTTTGCGGAATGGAAAAAATTGGGGAGGGACACGCACGCTGTTGCAGCCGACCCGCTTTTCATAGATCCAGGGAATCGTGATTTTCGTCTCAGGAACAGGTCAGTTGCCCGGAAAATCAACTTCGAACCGTTCGATTACTCCCAGGCCGGTGTTACCGGAAGCGACGAATGGAAGAGGAAGGCAGACATGTCACCGGAATTGTTGCAGCAGTTTCAAAAGTTACTTCAACGGTAAAAATGGATGCTGAAGCCGAATTCGATTGAAGTCTTCACCGGTGCTGCAGATGGGCCCCCAACCCAATAAGAACTGGGGAATTGAATGAGTTTATATTCGAGTTAGTTCATATTTACCAAAAATTTTGAAAGATGAAAAGAATGAAAACAACTTTGACTTTGATGGTTTTAATGTGTATTTTTTGTCTGGGCTCATGTTCCCAATCGGAAGAACAAGCAACCCGGTATCCGAAGGTGCTGGTTATCGGCCTTGACGGGTTGGGGGCACATGGCGTTCCGATGGCGAACACCCCGCATCTGGACGAACTCATGAGAAATGGTTCCTTTTCACTGGCCGCCCGGACCATCTTGCCAAGTGTGAGCGGACCGGCATGGAGTTCCATGATCACGGGAGCGACCGTCGAACGACATGGCGTCGGTAACAACTCCTGGACCGTCGATGAAAAAACGTTGGAGCCGGTATTCAAGGGAGAGCATGATATGTTCCCCACGATCTTCGGAGAAATTCGTAAACATCGTCCTGAAGCCGTCATCGGGGCAATTTATCACTGGGGGAGCTTCGGAAATTTTATTGAAAAGGGGGTCTGCAATTTGAGTGTTTCAGCCGCTTCCGAAGACATTGCTACCCAAAAGTCCTGTGATTTTCTGGCTGAAAAGAACCCTGATTTTACGTTTGTACATCTTGATTTAATTGATCATGGCGGGCATTCCGGCGGCTATCGCTCCGAAGAGTATGCAAAATCGATTGAAAAGGCGGATAGCCTGGTTGGGGTGCTGCTGGATCAACTTCGGGAGACGAATATGCTGGAGCAGACGGTGGTCATGGTCATTGCCGATCACGGTGGTGTTAACAAAGGACATGGCGGTTCTCATCCCGACGAAATGATTGTGCCCTTCATCCTTTACGGGAAAGGGGTCAAAAAAGGGTATGAGATCACCTATCCCGTGTTTACGTATGACCTAGCCCCGACGGTGGCCTGGCTGTATGGTTTTCAGTTGAACGAATGGACCACGGGCAGAGCGCTTCAATCCGCTTTTGTCAGGTAGTCGGGGTTCACTTACGCGGGAACAGGTATGAAGCACACCCGTGCCGTTTTTTGCACGGCAGGGTTAAAGATAGAAGGATTCATTCTTCATGGTAAATTTGTTCTTACATGATTAACATAGCTATATATAAGCGATTTTCCGGCACGGTTAAGCTTTTTCTTTGGCTATCGTTTATGCTGGCCGATCTGTGCATTGTACGTGCGAACAACCATGGATTTCTGATCAGAGCAGACGATGCCTGCAAGGTCTGGTGGACAGGGAGCACCAGTAAGATCATGAAGAGTGACCCGGTGCCGGTTGCAAAGAAGGGAGTACTGATCCAGGCTGCCCGGAACGAAGCAGAGGGCTTTCAACTGGTGCTTTCCCCGCGTAAGGCTCTTCGGGATATCACCGTATCGATGACCGATTTCAAACAAAAATCAGGTGAGGTCATTGGTTCAACCGGGGTTACCATCCGGAAAGTGGAATATGTGCACGTGACAAAGCCCAGCGGGAGATTTCACACGGCAGGCTGGTATCCCGATCCATTACCTTTGGTGGAGGGATCTCTTTCGGCGGAGGCCGGAGTGAATGCTCCTTTGTGGTTCACGGTGAAGGTGCCGTCAGAGGCTGCTCCCGGATTGTATATGGCAACCGTCACAATCAGATCGTCCGGATGGGGAACGACGATCCCGGTCAGGCTTGAGGTTTGGAATTTCAGCTTGCCGGAAATCCCTTGTATGCGATCATCTTTCGGACTGTATTCCGGAATGATCCGCGAGTATCATCATCTGGATAGCAACAATGAATTAAAGCAGGTACTGGATAAATACTACGCCAGCTTTAAGGAGTACCGCATCTCTCCCATGCAAATCGATGAACTGCATCCGATCCGGAAGAGCGTAAGCGGTGTTTGGTGGAACGGGGGCACCTTTGATCCGGATACGGTTTTTCGGGACAGATATTCCTATCAGGTCAATGACAACAGTACCGGCAGCAATTCATCGGGACAGTTTAGAGACCTGATAAAAATTGATCCGTCAAAGCCCTATTTATTGAAGTGGTGGGTCAAAACACTGGACAAAGACAAACCGTATGCGGTAACGGTCAAGTGTTACCGGTCGGACCGTTCTTTCATTCCCTGGCAGTTGAAAGGGATGCTCTTTGAAGGTTCTGCCAACTGGCGTGAAGACAGTATTTATATTGACCCTGAAAACCCGGCTGCAATTGACGACATGGTCGTTTTTCGCCCTTTCCCGAAAGAGGCGGCTTATGCCAGTGTTCATTTGTACCCTGTTATCCCGGATAAACATGGCGGAAGAACCGGCGTGGCCTGGTTTGACGATTTCAGGTTTATCGAGACGGACAGTGATAGGAACCTTTTGCCTGAAGGTAATTTTGAACAGGAACTCGATGATCTGGATGTGGAACTGGATTTTTCAGATTTCGATGCAGGTGCCCGAAATCAGTTGGACAGCATGGGATTTACAGGTTTTCGCTTTGCACCGCCAGAGTTATCCGATGGTCCCTTTTGGGGTCGTAAGGTTGGCTGGTTTAATGGGTTTATCAATGGCACCCCGGAATATAAAAAACTCATTACCCTTTATTTGAAGGGATTTCAGGATCACCTGGAGAAAAATGGCTGGTTGGGGAAAGAATATTTATACTGGATCGATGAACCGAAACAGGAAGACTACGGTTTTGTCAGGGAAAGTATGGTGACCATCCAGGAGGTGGCCCCCAAATTGACGCGGTTTATCACCGAAAACAATCCGGGCCCGGAAATCATGGACGTGACTGAAATCGGATGTCCCGTGCTGGCTAAATTCGATCCGGAGAAATCAAAGGAATGGATTGCTCACGGACGGCACATCTGGTCCTACCTGATGACCTGGCCCAAGGCCCCCCATGTGAACCTGTTCATCGATTCGGATGCCGTCAATATGCGCATTTGGCTGTGGATGTCCTACCAGTATGGCCTTACGGGGATACTGGTGTGGAACACGAATTGCTGGAATACACGGGAAAGTACCTATCCGGGTGAATTACAAAACTACAGGGAAGACCCGATGTCGTACAACATCGCGATGGAGTTGCCGGAAGGGGCAGCCGCCGAATTTGGGAATGGCGACGGGGTGCTTTTTTATCCTCCCAACGGAGACCCGAATCGCGATAAGAACAAATACCTGGAGGGACCGGTGCCCTCACTTCGGTTGGAAATCTTACGTGAAGGCCTCGAGGATTATGATTATATGATGCTGTTGGAAGAACAAATAAAAACGGCAAAGCCGGAACAACATCACCTTGTTGTGAAAGCCAGGCAGGCGCTCTCTTTTTCCCCTGAGCTATTCGGGGATGAGTCAAATTATACGAAAGATACTGATTTATTGATGAAAAAGAGACAGGAAATAGCCCGTCTGATCACCATGTTTAGTAAATAGCCCATGGATTTTGATCTGTTGCGCTTATCTGATGGACAACCCTGGGCAATTAGTGAAATTGAAAACGTATGAAAAGGACCATTCTGTTTGTTATCTCAATTATTTCGTTGATGGCGGTGGCCGCTGAACTGCCGGACGGCAACCTTCAGGCGGCCGGAAAAACAGTTACGAACAAAGGGGCAAGTCAACCTGCTCAGGCAGCTTCATTACAGACCGGTAAGCTGACCTGTGAGTATCTTGAAAACCCGTTGGGTATCGATATGGCCAGGCCGCGATTCAGTTGGACGCTTGTTTCAGACGGGCGTAACCAGAAACAGTTGGCTTATGAGCTCATTGTAAGCGACAACAGGGAAGACGTAGAACGTTTGAATGGCAATGTGTGGAAAACCGGTAAAATGACCACATCGCGGAGCCTTCATCTGGTTTATGATGGTCTGCCGCTAAAATCGTTTCACCGTTATTACTGGCGGGTGAAAGTTTATGACCAGAATGATTTGCCGTCGTCGTGGAGCGATCCTGCATGGTTTGAGACTGCCATGCGGTCTGATTCGGACTGGCAGGCCCAATGGATCAGTGACGGCAGCAGCCAGTTTGAGAAAGACGAGGATTTTTATGGGGATGATCCGATGCCACTTTTCCGAAAATTGTTTCTTGCAGATAAGAAGGTCGTTTCTGCAAGATTATACATTTCAGGACTGGGTTACTATGAAGCATTCCTGAACGGCCGGAAAATCGGCGACCGGTTGCTGGACCCGGGCTGGACCAATTATCAGAAACAGGTTCCCTATACGGTTTATGACATTTCTGATCAGCTTTGCCGGGGGACAAACGCGATTGGGATCATGTCGGGCAACGGCTGGTATAATGTGCTGCCGCTCCGGATGTGGGGACACCTGAACCTGCGGGATGCCCTGGAAACCGGACGTCCGTGCGTAAAGGCACAAATCCGGATTGTATACAGCGATGGTTCGGTGCGTACGGTCGCCACGGACGAAACCTGGCAAACGTTGCCAGGCCCCGTATTACGCAACAGTGTCTACCTTGGAGA
>CAZANK010000177.1:0-7280 GCA_964486235.1 uncultured Prolixibacteraceae bacterium
AGAGTTTTGGCAGAGACAAATTTAAAAATGGTACGGACCGGTACGGCGAATCAGCGTTGAAATCAGTGAGAGAAGATGGATACTGCAGAATGTAACCCCAACATCCCGGATGAAAGACGTGGTGATTGAATAAGAAATGTCAATCGTAAGTCTTGCCGGAGGGATCTCATTGACCCCGTTTCGTTCATTATGTACCGGAAGAAATAATTGAAAGAGGGGAATCCATGTTTCGATAACATGGATACCTTCCCAGATAAGTCGAAACAGTCAAGAATCGGGTATAAGATGTGCAACGTCAGGGATTGCTTCTACGGTAAAAAGTTATTCCAACGCGGTTGATATGATCAATTAAATCAGGATTTTCAATTTTGTGGAAAATGGAAAGGTCAGTTTTGTACGGCAGCAGAAGGTCGTCAAGCTGATTTTCAATTTTTAGCAAAGTGGTCAAATCCAAACCAGGGCCCAGTAAGGTGAGGTCGATATCGGAGCCGTTCCGGTAATTGCCTTTTGCCCGGGATCCATACAAAATGACCTCATCGATTGCCGGGTATTGCTCAAGCACGGTTTGAATAGCTTTAATGTCCTGTTCGTTTAACCCGTGTTGCATCCTTAAATCTTTTCTAGTAAACTTTCCATTTCGTGTTTAAAATCGACAAAAGCGGGGAAATACTGTCCGATGACTTTGGTGGCTATCTCATCGGCTGTACTTTCATCGTACGCGTGAACGGTCTGTACCCTGCTTTTTATCGTATCCATCCAAACATCGCCATCTTCGATCAGACCGGTTGCAAAAGCCTCCCGAATGGCATCCCTGGAACCTTTAATGAAAACATTTCCCTGATATTCAAAGAAATCTTTCATGACATTCCATGCAAGTTCATGGGTAAATTCAAAAGCCTTAAGCAGTCCCTGCTGTTCGATATCAGACAGGTCCCTTTCCCTGGCAAGGTTTATTGCTTTTTCGAGCTGGCCCAAAGCTTTTTTATAGTTGCTAAAACGTTGCTGCCAGCGTATGTCCTGATTATCCATTGTTGATACTAATTTTATTTAGGTTTTCAGCGGTTTATCTATTTGCCCGGGCCTTTCCCTGGAGCTGTTCATCCTGTTCAGCTTTCAATGCATTGAAACGTCCGGTAAAGTTAAAATCTTCTTCGTCGTGAGGGAAGCCCACGTACCGACCTGGTTTCAGTGTGTTTACAGCAATACCAACGCGCTATGGAAAGCTTCGTGCTCCTGCCTTTTGTCTTCAAAGATATTGAATTTTGGGTCCGGATTGTTGCTTAAAGCACTCAATGTTTTCCAATCAAGTTCTTTGCAGGGCAATAGTAGCAAAAACAGATGGTGATTTTCTGGTATCTCCTGGCAAAATTTTGGCAAAAAATGTTCGTTTTCTTCAGTACCCGGTGGTATCTTTAACGTGTTAAAGTTAACAGGAGGCAGTTTTATTATATTAAACAAAATCTGATGAAAAAAAATCGTATGACTTGTTTGCATGACTCTTGGCAGGTATGATGATTGCTTCATGTGCCGACCAACAAAGAATTCAACAAGAGGTGGTTACGACTGAACTTCAGTTTACCTCCCCACTGCTGCCTGAAGACCCGGATCTGCTTTCGCGCCCTGTAAATTATATCAGCTATGAGATCAAGGCTAACGACGGGGCAAATCATGATGTGCATATCTGTTTCGAGGGTACTCCCGAATGGGCTGTGAACGAATTGGGACAGGAGGTAAGAGTCTCTAAAAACCGGGCCGGTGAGATCCGGTACGCGAAGGCCGGCACTACCGAACAACCTGTTTTGCTGAAGAAAGGAGATAATGTACGGATTGACTGGGGTTATTTCTATCTCGCGGCTCCCGGGGAAAAGCAGACGGTGACCGCGTCGGGTGATTACTTTGCACCGAAGACTGCGTTTGCGCAGGCGGGCAATACGGGGGCAGGGGAGGACACTCTGACGGCAAAAATGGGCCTATCGATGCCGGTAATGGCCATTGCAGATGCGCTTGGAGAAGTTTCATCCCAACCGGCCGTCGTGTATATCCTGATCGGCTATGACGATATTGAATCAATCCAGTACTTCGGGACTAACCTGAAGGCATGGTGGACAAAGAACGGCGCGGTGACCATGGATCAAGCCCTACAGGCGGTGGCGAAGGACTATGAAAACGTGATGAAGCGCTGTGCGGAAATGGATAAACAGGTGTGGGATGAGGCGCTGACTGCAGACGGCAGGAATTATGCCGACCTGTGCGTGCTGGCTTTTCGGCAGAGTATCGCTGCCCATAAGCTGGTGAAGGACACTACGGGCAATATCCTGTTTTTGTCGAAGGAGAACTTCAGCAACGGGTTTATCGGTACCGTGGATGTGACGTATCCGTCAGCCCCGTTGTCACCTGGGCTAATTACCTGCTGGAAAATGGCCTTGACCCCGAGAACCAGCTTTGCACGGATGATAGCGCCGGTCATTCTAAAAATGTTTTCTTGGTCGTGGAGTACAGCATATTTTTTAATTTTGCCTAAAAAAATCCATGCAGGGAAATGATCATGCGGTTTGGGAAGGTATCCGCAACGGAAATGTCAGTTCGTTACGGATGCTCCACGATCGTTATTACTTCCAGTTATGCCAGTTTGCCAACCGGTTCCTGAAAGAGATGCCTGTTGCGGAAGAACTGGTCTCCGATTGCTTTGTAAAATTGTGGTCTCAACGGGAGAGGATCTTCATTCAGAAATCGGTAAAAGCTTACCTTTATTATATGGTCAGGAACCGGGTGATTAATTACTTACAGCAAAAAAAGAAAGACCTGATCAGGCATACAGCTCCGGTACCCGACTGTCCGGCTGAGGAAGAGATGGACAAACTCGATTTCTATGCCGGACTGTACCGGGTCATAAAAAGGCTTCCTGAACAACGGCAGAAAATCCTGAAACTCGCCGCTTTTGAGGGTCTTACTTATCAGGAAATTGCTACACAACTGCACATTTCGGTCAATACCGTAAAGACCCAGATGGGGCGCGCTTACCAGTTCCTTAAGGAAGAATTGGACCCTGCCGACTTCCACCTGTTCTTCCTTCTTAAACGGCAGGAATAAAAAAACTATAAAAAAAAAGTCTTGCTGTCACCCTGGCCTTCCTGTTTTGCTGTCTTACCGATAGAAATCAAAGACGATGAACAAGAATGATCAGGATTTGTGGCAGTTGATCGCTTCGGGATTGTATGCAGAACTCGAAGATCACGAGCAGGCTTCCTTTTCTGACCTGGCGAAGGAGAAAGAGACCAGGGAATTATTGCGGAAGACCGGGAAAATACACCGGGCACTGTGGGAGGTGGGGGCGCTGGAAGATGTTCATAATAAAGCTTCCTGGGAAACCATTCAGCGACGAATCCGGTTTACCGTATGGAGAAATATCAGCCTGACAGCTTTAAAATATGCAGCCATTGTGCTGATCGCTCTTTTGGGCGGTTATTTTCTCTACCCGCTCCATACGGCAAATCCGGATATGAACTATACGGTACTGGATGTTCCCGCCGGACAAACAAGTCATCTTACTTTATCGGACGGCAGCGAGGTTTGGCTCAACTCGGGGAGTACGTTCAGGTATCCCGACCAGTTTAACCGGAAGGAACGGAATGTGTACCTGAAGGGTGAAGGATTTTTTAAAGTGACCCCCGGTAAAACGATGCCATTTAAAGTGAAGACGGCAAATATGGAAGTAAAAGTGCTTGGTACGGCTTTCAATGTCTCCTCTTACGGGGAAGGCGAAAAGCAGTCAGTCGTCCTGGAGGAAGGAAGGGTCGAGATTGACCAGGCCGATGGAAGCAAACCGGTGGAGCTTATCCCGGGACAGATGGCCGAACGCGAAACAACTTCCGGTCCGTTTCAGGTGACGAGCGTGCGCGCGAAAGATTACACCAACTGGAAAGACGGAGTCATTGTCTTTGAACGCGAGACGCTGGCCGGGATCTCGAAAAAACTGGAGCGCTGGTATCATGTTGAAGTTCGTTTTGAATCGGACGAACTCGGGCAATTCAGGATCACCGGAACGATATTGAGAAACAAACCGGTTTACCAGATCACGGAAGCAATTGAACTGCTGGCCCCGGTAAAAATCAATTATCAGCCAAGGACAAATCAAAAAGATCTGATAACCATTGTAAAAAGATAACGCCTATGCAAATGAAAAGGCGATAAAATGCTGAGAACATTTTATCGCCGGTTAATAAAACACAAGTGTTTCATTTTAAACAGTTCAAATTTATGAAAAAACAACGAGAGTTTTACAGCAACTTTCAGTTGCACAGAAAAATTGTACGTATCATGAAGCTAACGATTCTTTTCTTTTTTGTATTAGTGATCAGTGTGAGCGGGGAGGGTTACTCCCAGACCACAAAGCTAAACCTGAGCCTGAACAAACAGTCGCTGGTGGATGCCTTGAAACAGATTGAAGAGCAGTCGGATTATTACTTTTACTACAACAATGAAGATGTTCTGGGTGTCCGCGGCATTTCCGTGAATATTCAGGGCGAAGGCATTGAAAAGGCGCTGGATGAACTGCTTCGCGACACCGGATTGAATTACCGAATGATCGACCGGTATATCGTGATCAAGCCAGTTGATGATCCGGTTCAAAAGAATATGTCGGCTCAGCAGAGACCCGTTACCGGCAGGGTAAAGGATGCCACAGGCGCTCCCCTTCCGGGTGTGACGATTGTCGTAAAAGGTACAACCATAGGGGCTATCACCCAAAATGACGGAAGTTATTCGCTGTCAGGCATTTCAAATGATGCAGTACTTGTCTTCTCATTTGTGGGAATGAGGTCCAGGGAAATCGAAGTGGGCAACAGGACAGTTGTCAATATCACCCTGGAAGAAGAAACCATCGGTATTGACGAGGTCGTGGCAATCGGCTATGGTACGCAAAAGAAAAGTGATGTGACCGGTGCCATTGTGTCAGTAAAGGCAGACCAGATCAGGGATATATCCGCGGTAAACGCGGCCAACGCCTTACAGGGTAAGGCCGCGGGCATTGATATTGTCTCTGCCGGACAAAAACCAGGGGATGGTGCAACAATCCGGATCCGGGGAACACGATCTTTTAGCGCATCCAATGATCCTTTATATATCATCGATGGTATCCCTTTTAATCGTTGGATTAATGACTTAAATCCAGCGGATATCGAGTCGATCGAGGTTCTGAAAGATGCTTCTGCGACAGCGATCTACGGTTCAAGGGGTGCGAATGGAGTAATCCTGATCACCACTAAAAATGCAAAAGCCGGGAAGGGAGAAATTTCGTACGATTTCTATTACGGGGTTCAGTCCGCGCAAAAAACTTATGATATGATGAACGGGCGTGAATACCTGGAACTGCTCCGTGAAGCCGGGCGCGCCGCCAATCTTTATCCGCAGGACGGCTCCGTGAGCCTGGAGAATGATCTTAAACTGATGAAATACAGGGATCAGTGGACGGATCAGTCTGTCGCCATGGGCTACGACGATGCGGGTGTTTACTATCCCGAAAGGGTTCGCTCCTTCGATTGGGGAAAAGCAGCTTTGCAAACCGGAAACATCACAAGTCATCAAATCAGCTTTACCGGAGGGAACGACAAGGCCAGGGTGATGATATCGGCGGGATATTTTAACGAGGAAGGGATTATTAAGGGGCAGGACTACGAGCGTTTTTCATTCCGGGTGAATGCGGAATATGCCATCAATAACTGGTTAAAAGTGGGCGGATCCACAGCTTTTACGCCAAGCACGAAGAATGCAGGATCCAATATTTATTTCAATGCTACCAGTATCAATCCGCTGGCCGTTCCGTTCGACGAAGACGGCTATCTGATTGACCAACCAACAAAAGATACTTACGTCTGGAATATTCATTACGATTTCGACCGGAGAAACTATGTTTCGGAACAACGACGCTACCGCTTTATGGGAAGTTACTTCGTGGATCTGAACCTGGGAGGCGGATTTAAATACCGGATGAACTTTGGTCCTGATTTTGGATTCATGCGACAGGGAACTTTTGCCGGGACAAAATCATGGAGCAAAAAAGGATCGCTATCGTCATCAAGCGAATCAACAGAGCAATATATAACTTATGTCCTTGAAAACCTGTTGTATTATAATAAGAGTTTCGGAAAACATCAGGTGGGTGCCACGCTGATGCAGAGTATGGAAAAGGAACGACAGGAAAATTTAAGCGGAAACGTTTCGGACCTGCCTTATGAACACCAGCAATTCTACAACCTGGGTTCTGCCGCGACAATCACGGGTGTGGGAAGCAACCTGGTGGAATGGCGGATGCTCTCATACATGGGCCGCTTCAACTATTCCTATGATGGAAAGTATCTTCTCACACTGACTGGTAGGGTGGACGGTGCTTCCCGTTTGGCCAAGGGACATAAATACACCTTTTTCCCGTCGGCTGCCGTCGCCTGGAGGGTGAGCGAAGAAGACTTCCTGCGGGATGCCGGGGCCGTGGATAATCTGAAGCTACGCATGGGTTACGGACAAACAGGAAACTCTTCGGTGAGCCCTTATGGAACATTGGGCGGTTTGGAAAGAACAACTTACGCGACGGATGATATTCCTGCTTACGGCTACAGGCCTAACCTGTTGTACAATCCGAATTTGGCATGGGAAAAAACAAAACAATATAACGTCGGTATTGACTTCAGTTTTTTCAGGGGGCGTCTTTCGGGCACCGTCGATGGGTACCGTCAGCGGACCACCGATCTGCTTTTGTCGCGTCAACTTCCTACAGCTTCGGGATTTGGCAGTATCACGGAAAATGTCGGGTCCACGAGGAATACCGGATTGGAGATCACCTTGAACACGGTGAACGTGGCGTTGAAGAATGGCTTCAAATGGACGACCGGCCTGATGTTTTATACCAATAAAGAGGAGATCGTATCGCTCTACCATGGGAAATCGGACGATATCGGGAATAAGTGGTTTATCGGCAAACCGATCGTGACCCATTACGACTATAAGTTTGACGGGATATGGCAGAACACCCCGGAAGATCAGGAAAAAATGACCCTGGTGAACCAGAATGGCGGAACTTTCAGGGCAGGTCAGATTAAGCCGGCCGACGTCGATAAGAATGACAAAATTACCTCTGAAGACCGCACTATCCTGGGATCTATTGTCCCCAAATGGACGGGAAGCATGACCAATACGCTGAGCTACAAAGGATTCGATTTTACCGTATTTCTTTATGCCCGTTATGGACAAATGATACAAAGTTCTTCCGACCGGCTGACCCTGGATAC
>CAZANK010000178.1:0-7200 GCA_964486235.1 uncultured Prolixibacteraceae bacterium
AATACCGCCTTCCCGGCAAACAATTGTGCTTGCTGGCTCTTGCATTTACCAAAGGCGAAATAACCTACAAAACAGAATTGCCTTAAAATAAAACAATTACCATAATTAAGGGAAATTTTATACGTATTGATGTCACGATTGCGTTTCCAAACAATATTTTTATAATTTAGCAAAAAACGTACGGATCAACTTGTTTCTGTAGCCAGAACTGTAAATTGAGGAGAATTTTGAACAAGTCTATCATTGATCAGATCAATTCGAAGAACGCCGACGGATATAAATACTTGTACGACAACTATTACGCGTCCCTCTGCAGCTTTTCTGCCCATTTCCTTGAGCATGAAGAGGAAGCGGAAGATATTATTCAGGACGTATTTTTGAGGATGTGGAACAGCACGGCAACTTTTAATTCCATCGAAGCCCTGACCTCTTTTCTGTATGTGTCTGTCAAAAATGCCAGTCTGAATGCCACACGCAACCAAACAAAGTTCTGCCATAATGTGGAAGGGCTTACCTACATAGAGGCGAAAGACAAAACAGTTGTTCAGATGATCATCGAAGAAGAGTTTTACAGGCAGATTTATCTTGAAATAAACAGGCTTTCCCCGGAACGAAGGCGTATTATCATGCTCAGTATTGAAGGTTATTCCAACAAAGAAATCGCTGATAAAATGGGAATCTCCGTGAATACAGTAAAAACCTTGAAACTGAAAACATACCGTTTGTTAAGAGACTTCCTTAAACCAATCACCGGATTTTTATTATCTCTCATCAGTTTCTTCTGATTAACATGAGGGGCCGGGTCCTCAAAACGCACTTACTGATTCGGCGATAAAAAAAATAAAAAAAATTCATCCGCTATCACCCTCTTTTCATTCACCTGTGTTTTTATCACAAGAAGAATCTAAATTTATGATTGATATCAAAAAAATAGACAAAATAGTAAATCTTCTGCTGACAGAAAGGAAACGGGTTTTAACCGACGATGAAAAATTGGAACTTGATGAATGGTTAAAAGAGAAACCCGGCAACCAAATGCTTTACAACTCCCTGAAAAAGGAAGAAAACATCCGGTCTAAACTTAAAACACTGAACAAATACAACCAGGATAACGCTTACGCGAAGTTTATCCGACAGATTAAGGGTACCGGAAATCTAAAAATCAGGCAATTTTTACGCTATGCGGCGCTTTTAATCCCGTTCCTTTTCGTTATCCATGTCATTTACCAGAAAACCTTCAACGTCGAATCGGAAACGGAAATGCAATCCGAAATCTATCCCGGGACCAGCAAAGCGATTCTTGAATTGGCAAATGGTTCGATCGTCAACCTGGAGACAAACGACAAACAAATCACCGAATACGACGGGACGGTGGTTCAAAATACACAAAAGAAACTGATTTATAAATCGGCTGAAAAGAAACAGGCTCCTGAAAAAATTCAATATAATACGCTGACAATTCCGCGGGGAGGAGAATACCAGCTAAGCTTCCCGGATGGCACAAAAGTATGGCTGAATGCGGAAACGGTTTTGAAATACCCGGTTACTTTCCCAAAAGAAATCCGGGAAGTGTTTTTGCAGGGTGAAGCGTTTTTTGAAGTTGCGAAGAATGCCAACTGTCCATTTATCGTGCACATTTCCGGTTTAGAAGTCAATGTTCTCGGAACGTCGTTTAATATCAGGGCCTATCAAGACGAAAATGAAATTACGACAACATTGGTATCTGGCGCAATATCTTTAATTAACGCCGGCAACGGCAACGAGTTTAACCTGACGCCCAGTGAACAGGCTGTTGTTTCCGGCCAGGAAACTCACGTTAAAAAGGTGGACGTTCATCCGTTTATCGCTTGGAGAAATGGTCGTATCCTGTTTGATGAAAAAACACTGGAAGAAATCTTCAGCGAGCTTTCAAGATGGTATAACATTGAGGTTGACTATGCTGACGAAGATCTGAAAAAATTGAAATTCAATATTGATGTTGAAAGGTATAGCGAATTTAACCGGATACTGGAAATTTTGGAATTGACAAAAAAAGTAAAATTCAAAATCAATGGAAATAAGGTCATCATTCTAAAGATCAAGTGAAAAAGCGGGAAATGTTCCCCCATTTCCCGCTTAAATTAATCCATTTCTGTTCTCTCAGAAATAATTTTAATAAACAAAAATCATTCAAATTTATGAAAAAAAAGCGAGTGTTAAAAGATTTTTCTGCGAAAGGCAGGTTCTTTAAAATTTTACTTATTATGCGACTATCGTTATTACTGATCTGCTGTGGTCTGGTTCAAGTATCTGCGAGTACCTATTCGCAGAATGTACGACTGGATATCAAACTGGAGAAGGTAAGCATGAAGGAAATTTTTGAGGACATCAAAAAACAAAGCGAATTCACGTTCGTCTACAACGTTGATGATGTGGAGAAGCTTGGAACCTTTGACTGCGACTTGTCACAGTCGACCGTGGAAGAAGTCCTGGACTATTGCCTTTCCAAAACCAACATGACTTATGTCATTAAAGACAAGGTAATCATTATTGTTCCAAGAGAAGAAAAAAAAGAGTTACGTACCAAACCCAACGGGATTGAACAATCTCCCGTGAAGCGGTTGAAAGGGAAAGTCACGGATGATACTTCCGGAACACCCCTGCCGGGGGTAACCATTACGGTTGTCGGGACAACCCGCGGGGTTATCACCGACAACGACGGAACGTACTCCATTGAAGCCAGTCCCACTGACAAGCTTGTTTTCTCGTTCATTGGTTTCGACAGCCAGATTTTTGACGTTGGAACCCGGGAACAACTTCATGTGAAGCTGAAAGAAAAGACCCAGGAACTGGAAGACATTACCGTGGTGGCTTTTGCCAAACAGAAAAAAGAGAGCGTGATCTCATCAATCGAAACAATTAACAGTCAGGACCTAAGGGTTCCCTCGAGCAACCTGACAACCGCATTTGCCGGGCGTATGGCCGGGGTGATCTCCTACCAGACAACCGGCGAGCCGGGACAGGATAACGCGGAATTCTTCATCCGGGGAGTCACCTCCTTCGGCGCAGGGAAGGTCGACCCGTTAATCCTGATAGACAACGTGGAAGTGACAACCCACGATCTTTCGCGCATGCATCCGGACGATATCCAGAGTTTTTCGATTTTGAAAGATGCAACCGCAACGGCACTCTACGGCGCACGAGGGGCAAACGGGGTCATCCTGGTCACGACAAAAGAAGGGAAAGAAGGGAAAACAACCGTATCCCTGCGGGTCGAAAACTCTTTTTCATCCCCGACCACCGAGTTAAAAATGGCGGACCCGCTTACCTACATGAAACTGGCAAACGAAGCTGCCCTGACACGAAATCCACTTGCCCCGATTGCTTATACAAACGATAAAATTGATAACACCGTCAAAGGAGCTAATCCGTATGTATATCCCGCGGTTGACTGGACAAAACTCCTTACCAAAAATACCGCGGTAAACCAGCGGGCGAACCTGAATATTTCCGGCGGGGGAAAAGTGGCCCGGTATTACATCGCCGGCTCGTTTTCGCAGGATAACGGGATATTAAATGTGGACAAAAGAAATAACTTCAACAGCAATATTAATTTAAAAAAATACCTGATCCGGTCAAACATCAACATCAACCTGACCAGTTCCACGGAAGCAATTGTCAGGGTACACGGGACTTTTGATGATTATTACGGCCCAATTTCCGGAGGAAGCGATCTTTACATGAAAATGCTGAAAGTGAGCCCGGTCCGATTTCCGGCTTACTATGAACCGGATGAACAACACCAGTATACCAGACATATTTTATTTGGCGGATATGGAAGCGACCAATATATGAACCCCTATGCGGAAATGGTAAAAGGTTACCGGCAGGAAAGCAAGGCCATCATGATGGCCCAACTGGAACTGAAACAGGATTTTGGTCAGTGGATAAAAGGCTTAAGCGGTCGCCTATTGGGCAATACGACAAGAAATTCCGCCTTCGACCTGTCGAGGTCTTATAATCCGTTTTATTATCAGGTAACCGAATTTGATAAATTTAACGACACCTACAGCCTGACCGAATTAAACCCGGAAACCGGCACGGAATATCTTAGTTATAGTCCGGGGTATAAAACCGTTTCCAGCGCTTTTTATGCGGAAGCCTCAGTCTCTTACGATCAAACTTATGGTGAGAAGCATGGGGTTAGCGGTATGCTGGTCGGAATTGCACGAAGCGCATTGACCGGAAATGCCACAAGCTTATCGGAATCACTCCCCAAACGAAATTTAGGCCTGTCAGGTCGTTTTACCTACGACTATGATTCCCGTTATCTTGCCGAGTTTAACTTTGGGTACAACGGCTCTGAGAAATTTGATGCTGGCCATCGCTGGGGGTTCTTCCCATCCTTTGGGATAGGATGGATTCCTTCAAACGAACCCTATTGGAAGGACGGAGCAGTGAACAGATTCATTAATAAGCTCAAAATCAGAGCAACTTACGGACTTGTCGGGAATGATGAAATCGGTTCTGAACGTTTTTTCTACCTTTCGGAAGTGAACATGAATGCCGGTGGCGCTTATGTAACCGGGTATGAATTTGAGGGGAAGGTCAGACGGGGGCTTAAAATAAGCAATTATGAAAACTCGAAGATTGGTTGGGAAATTGCCTATAAATCAAATCTTGGACTCGAACTCGGCTTATTCGACGGAAAAATAGACATTCTTGCCGACTTATTTAAAGAACACCGGACAAACATCCTCCAGTCGAGGGCAAATATTCCTACATCCATGGGACTTTGGGCTATTCCGAAGACAAATGTAGGAGAAGCGAATGGCAAAGGAATTGATGTTTCACTCGACTACAATCAAACAATAGGAAATCATTTCTGGATCATTAGCCGGGCAAACTTTACCTACGCCCATACCACGTTCGAGTATTACGAAGAACCGGATTACAGCGCGATCCCATGGCGGTCAAAAAAAGGCAAGGCTATCGCTCAACGTTGGGGATATGTGGCAGAACGGCTTTTTATCGACAATGCGGATGTGACCAATGCCGCCCGCCAGGACTTTGGAGAATACGGAGCCGGCGATATCAAGTATAAGGATATCAACGATGATGGTGTGATCAATGAGATAGACATGGTTCCCATCGGCCATCCGGCCACACCGGAAATAAACTACGGGTTTGGATTATCTGCCGGCTACAAAAACTTCGATGTTTCATTCTTCTTTCAAGGATCAACGAGATCATCGTTCTGGGTCGACGCCGCCGGCATGTCTCCGTTTATCCAAAGCACGTCAGGAGGAAAAATCCTGGAAACGGGATTGGCCAAATTCATTGCTGACGACTACTGGTCGGAAGCCTCCCAGAATCCGTATGCCAAATGGCCCAGACTCTCTACATACGAGATCAGTAACAATACCCAGCGAAGCACCTGGTTTATGCAAAATGGCTCATTCCTTCGGCTAAAAAGTGCAGAAATCGGGTATTCCTTGCCGGACCGCTTCGTAAAAAAAGCAAAACTGAAAACATTCAGGATCTATGCAAGCGGCACAAACCTGCTTTTGTTTAGCAAATTCAAATTATGGGATGTGGAAATGGGCGGAAACGGACTGAACTATCCCATTCAACGAGTCATTAATTTAGGAATTAATTTGTCATTCTAACTACCATGAAATTGAAAATCAATAAAATAATTCTAATTCTCCTGTCTTTTTGGTGTGTCCCGATCGTTTCGTGCAAAGACTATTTGGACGTCGTTCCCGACAACCTGGCAACCATCGATCATGCTTTCGCCAGCCGGTATGAGGCAGAAGGATTTCTCTTTGGATGTTTCTCTTTCATCCCTTCTCACTGTGACATCAACGCGAACCCCGCGCTAACGGGAGGCGATGAGGTCTGGTTGATCGACAACATCTATCAGGTTGGTAAACCTGAATTATTGGGTATTGCAAAAGGAGAACAAGGGACAAATGCTCCCCTTGCCAATTATTGGTCCAGCCAACATGCAGGGTCAACCAGGGGCGGGAAAGCGCTTTTTACCGGGATAAGGGACTGCAATATATTTCTTGAACAAATCCATAAACCGGCAGACTTGCCCGAATGGGAGCGTAGACAGTGGGTTGCTGAAGTTAAATTCGTCAAGGCATACCTCTATTTTTGGTTGTTCCGAATGTATGGCCCACTCCCGCTAATGGAAGAAAACCTGCCCATCAGCGCTTCTCCGGACGAAGTTCAGGCTTACAGGGAACCCGTCGACGAGATGGTGAATTTTATTGTTGGGTTACTGGATGAAGCCGTGAAAAACCTTCCCATGCAAATTATGGACATGAACATCGACATGGGACGCCCCACAAAACCCGCGGCGCTTGCCCTTAAAGCACAGGTACTCACTTTTGCCGCGAGCCCGCTGTTTAACGGGAACAGCGATTATTCGGACATAACAGACAACCGGGGAACCCATTTGTTTCCACAAGAATATAAAGCCGAAAAATGGCAAAGGGCAGCCGAAGCATTGAAAGCAGCTATCGACACCTGCCATTCAGCAGGTCACGCGCTCTATGATTTTCACACAGACCCCATGTCAACAATTTTAAACGATTCGACCGTCATGTCGATGCAGGTCAGGGGAGCGGTAACAGCCCGTTGGAACTCCGAAATTATTTGGTCTGATCCGGCCAGTGACCCCTACGTGTTACAACGATTATGCCTCCCTGGATTCTTTCCGGCACACGCCAGCGGTGGGTTACTTGCATCTTATTCTCCGCCGATGAGGATCGTTGAACAGTTTTATTCCCGGAACGGGGTGCCGATAGAGGAAGATCCGGAATGGGTTAATGTTGACAAATATGGGCTTAGCCAGGGCGATAGAAATCATAGGTATTATATTCCCCAGGGATACACCACGATGAATCTCCATTTTAACAGGGAAGCGAGATTCTACGGTTCGATCAGTTTCGATGGCGGATACTATTACGGGAATGGCCGGATTACAAACGATAATGCCTTGCTCCCGGTAGAATTGATGTATGGAAGTGCGCCAGTTTTCAGTCTCGATCGCCATTCAAGTACGGGATACCTGGTTAAAAAACTATTGCATTACATGACCTCCGTTCCTGATAACAGCGCGGCCCTTTCCGCCTACCGGTATGCGTTTCCGCTCATCCGACTCGCTGACCTGTACCTGATGTATGCCGAAGCCCTGAACGAATGGAAACC
>CAZANK010000179.1:0-7191 GCA_964486235.1 uncultured Prolixibacteraceae bacterium
TTTATTTCAGCGTAGGAAAAAACAGAAATTAACAAGAAAAGCAGGATTACGCCTGATCGTTTTAGGTTCTTTTTGCCCATTGTTTTATAGTTTTAGTGGTTTTAGTAATTAACAATTTCAAATAAATATTTTCCCCAATGTTATATAGGCGGATATTTCGATAAAAATTGATTCAATTTTCCGTTGATATTTACATGCTGGCGGAATTTATTACAAATAAATTCCGCCAGCATTTGATATTTTTTATGCTGTAAAAAAGTCATTAAAAGTTTGGACCAGCCACATCCCACCACAACCGGGTGCCTCCGGTATCTTCGCCGGTATTAGTGGTTTCTCCGGGCGCTGACGCCCCTTTTTCGTTTCTGAGATAGTCAATCCCTGTTGCGTAACCAGACGGGTTGTTATCAACTTCTGACAAAGGGTATGGTAGCCTCCTGATTTGTATCTCTGTACTGATCTTCCCATTACTATTGTTAACCTTCACTGGAAATATTTTTGGATAACCCGTCCTGCGATATGTTGTCCATGCTTCCTGGTAATCGGGGAAGTACGCAATCCATTTTTGCGTGACAATTCTTTCCAGTTTCTGTTCGTTTGTCGATGCTTCGTCCCATTTAACAGTAATGTCTGAAAGGGCGGGAATATCATTGACAGGATACACCGGATCTACACAGTCGGCAGGCTTGCTTGTCGCATCGTTGATATAGGTATCTGCTGCCGAACTGAGCCCAAATTGAGCGAATGATGTTTCAATCCCCATTTCATAGTATTCTTTAGCGGTGCCCCCGCCCATGTTCCATCCTCTCAATACTCCCTCAGCGCGCAAGAAATATGCCTCTGCCGCTACCATCACCTGTGTGGGGGTATAATAACCGTCAGGAAAAGAACTTGCTGCCAAATTCGAATAATTAAGTTGACGCGTTAAAATAGATGCTCCATTCCTAATTCCCACATATTTATCCGTATATCCCGGGATGGAAGAAAAATCAAAATATTTGCTGATACGCGGATCTTTGTAGCCATCCATATAAGTAACAATAGAGGCATTCGACATAATATTTATCCATTCAAGAGAGGCTATTAAGAGTGAATTATAGAAACTCTGTTTAAGAATGGCGTTATCGCTGTTTGAAACCATCACGCCTTCGGCCACAGCCTTTTCAGCCACTTGCTTCGCCTTGGCAGGGTTTACTTTAACAATATGCAGGGCCAGCCTGAGCCGTAAGGTGTTGGCATAACGTACCCATTTGTTGTAATCGCCATCAAATATCCGATCAAAATTTGAGAAAGGTTCCGCATCCGGGTATTGGGCAATGAAATCATTCAAAACTATCACAGCGCTGTCCAGATCGGCAAAAAATGAATCGTAAACATCCTCTTGTTTGTCGTAAGTCACTGATGTGCCTCCCTGCCCGTATTGACTGTACGGAATGGGACCATAATAGTCGACAATTTTGACCATACCTGCAACCTTTAATATTTTAGCTATTGTCCAAAAATCCGGTGCGTCGATGTCTGCCTTTCGGCGTTTGAGTTCCTGTATAGGGGCCATGATCGAATTATAGGGTACGTTAAATATATGGTACGCATCCAACGAAGGTATATTCATCTCATAATTAGCGTACCTTGGGTTTGGTGCATTACTCATAAAATATCCCCCAAATGTACCTGCAGTATAATAGTCTCCAACGATCATTGGCATCATGTTCGATGCAGTGTATGCTTCCTGGATGGAAGGATAAAGACCGCCGATATAGTTAAAGTCTCCTTGAAGCTGCTCCCTTGTCAACCCATCAGGGTCGGTATTGTATTCTTCAAACCTGTCCGTACATGAGGCTATCCCCAATAGTACGATTGAAAGAATTGGCACTACCAGTTTTTTTAATGAGAATATAATTTTTTTCATCATGTCATTCATTTTTATATTTTCCATCACTTAAAATTTATTACATGCTTTAGAACGTAACATTAAGGCGTATCCCCAAGGTACGGGTAGCAGGCAATGAAAAATAGTCCACTCCAACGTATGACTCTTTCGTTGTATAAGTAAAATCAGAATCCCAGGGAGCGGGCTTGTAAAAATAAAAGAGGTTCCGTCCGATCAGCGACAAATTCAACTCCTTTACAGGCCCCATATTCCACCGCCTTACCGGCACTGAGTATCCGATAGAAAGTTCCCTTAATTTTATCATTGTAGCATCATACATATACTCGCCCAGCATATGTTTAGATTTAACCGTGTACCATTTATGTGGATCAACACTTGTTACAGGTGTATCGGTACCCTCTAATACGCCGTTTACCTGTACACCTCCATTGTCCCGTGCCTCCCCTGAAGCTTTTGATTTCCCGATTTCGTCCAATTTCATTTCGGTCAGTGACATCATCTTGCCACCAAATTTGCCGTCGATCAAAAAACTTAACGAAAATCCTCTATAAGAAAAAGAATTGCCCCACCCGAGTTTGAAATCCGGGGAAGAATTGCCTATGAAGTCATTTGAACCTGATGAGATTGGAGAACCGTCTGCATTAATAATTACACGCCCAAGATCGTCACGCTTTAACGATTGGGCATAAAAATCGCCAAAAGAACCCCCTACCGTTAAAATCCTTCTGTAACCTGCTGCCAAATCATCCGCTAATACAAACTGCTCAAATTCTTCATATAACTCTTTTACAAGATTTTTATTTGTGGAGAAATTAATAAAAGACTCCCATTGGAGATTTTTCCCGGGCAGGGAAGAATAGCCAACAGTTAGCTCAATCCCGGAGTTTTGTATATTCCCCCCGTTCACGTAACGGTAATTATAACCTGTTCCCGGGGGAACCTCAACGGTGAAAAACTGATTGGTAGTATTCGTTTTATAGTAGGTAAAGTCGATACTAAACTGGTTGTCTAAGAAACGAAGGTCTGCGCCGAATTCCATCGACTTTGTCTTCTCGGGTTCGAGTTCAGAAAAAGGGGCGGTGTTGTTAAAGTTAATTGTTTCACCGTTTACAATATAACCTAATGAGGGGTTTGTTACATATGACGGGACGGAATTCCCGACAACCGCGTAAGATGCCCTTACTTTCGCGAAACTAATGATTTTGGGCAAGGTGATTAGCTGATGCACCAACCCTGTCAAACCGCAAGAAGGGTAAAAGTAAGAAACATTCGGCGTATAACTCAAGGTCGAAGACCAGTCGTTTCGACCTGTGACATCCAACACCAGCCAATCATCATAAACCAGGTTAGCGCTTCCGAAAACCGATTGTTCCTGCTGGTGGCCCAGACCACTGTCAAGACTGGTTCCTGATACCATCTGCATATTATTCAACGTAAATACATTGGGTATCTTCAATTTAATCGTACCAGCTGTCATGCTACTGGAATGGGGATCGCTAATACTGGCTCCCAAAAGGGCGTTGATTTTGACTTTTTCATTTTTCAGGTATGAAACGTTAAGCAAGGCGTCGGCGTAATATTGAGTGGATTCCGACCTGGAAAGCGAGTAATGACCGTTGTCAAATCCATAAGCGCGTGCCGTGCCATAGTAATATTTCAATTGTTCAGTTTTGAAAGATTTTTCCATATTTCCCCTCACCTGTATGTTCATCCAGTCTGTAATGTTATACTTTAACGAGAGCTTCACCATTGCCCTTGTATGGTCAAACTCCCTAAGCATACGGTTCATGATCCAGTATGGGTTTTGGCTGGAAGTAGTAACAGGTTCAATAAACCAGTTCTGGGTCATAAGGTTTCTGTTGGCATCAAGTTTTTCGTAATCTCTGTAATCTGCCAGATCGATCCCTACGGGGATACCTAAAAGTGAAGCATAAGTAGATATCTGGTAACCTGCAACCGGAGGATTGTTCACTTCTTGCTTGACCAAGGTTACCCTGGCATCCGCTGTCAGCTTGTCATCAAAAAAATTGGCAGATTGCCTTAAAGAAAGGTTATGCCTGCACAACTTATTGTCTTCTTGTATGCCTCTCGAAGAGGTATTGGAATAAGACAAGTAGGTTTGCATTTTTTGATTCCCTGACGAAAAAGACAATGTATTCACATAGTTGGTCCCTGTTTTAAAAAAATCGGAAGTGTTGTCCGGGGCTGATGACACAGGGTCTCCCCAACTTTCCTCGGAACCCGGAGCAGTTTGTCCGTAAGAGTTTTGTAGCTTGGCCAGATATAGGGTATTATCCATAGTGAAGGTGGAAGAGAAGTTTACTTTTGTTTCGCCTGCCTTTCCCTTTTTTGTTGTGATCAGAATAACCCCGTTGGCTGCGGAACTACCGTAAAGAGCTGCAGCGCTGGCCCCTTTAAGTACGTTAATACTCTCAATGTCTTGGGGGTTCAGGTTTGAAATGCCGTCGCCGCCTCTGTCCCAACTAGAGCCTAAACCGTTCGTTGACTGGCTGCCACCACACGACATGGGCATTCCGTCAATTACAAACAGGGGACTGTTCCCCCGCTGAAAAGATCTTTCTCCCCGAATGTTAACCTTCACAGAACCTCCGACCCCGGAAGTTTGGTTTATGGAAATACCTGCAATCTTTCCACTTATGGTGTTCATCAAATTGGGATCAACAACCTTGGTCAACTCTTCTCCTCCTACATTTTGGGTCGAGTATGTAAGATACTTTTCATTCTTTTCTATGCCTAAAGCAGTAACAACAACTTCATCAACATTGACTGTTTCTTCCTGCATTACCAAATCAATCGTTGTTTTTCCAGACACTGCGATTTCCTGCATTTTCATCCCCACAAACGAAAACACCAGGATAGCATCAGAAGGAACATTAGGAAGGAAATACTTCCCGTCGGTATCAGTAATTGTTCCGGTGGTTGTGCTTTTAATGACTACCGAAACGCCAGGAAGCCGCTGCCCCGACGAGTCGGTAACACGCCCGGATATTGATTTGGGCTGTTGAGAGACAGTATAACTGCTGCTTGACCGGGAGAGGATAATCTGCCGCTGATCAATGATCTTATAGCTGATAGCTTTATCTGTAAAAAGCTTGTCCAATACTTCTTTAATTTGACCATCGCTGATAT
Organism: uncultured Prolixibacteraceae bacterium; assembly: GCA_964486235.1. Lineage (GTDB taxonomy): Bacteria > Bacteroidota > Bacteroidia > Bacteroidales > Prolixibacteraceae > JBCFBK01. The sequence continues at coordinate 5,039 of CAZANK010000179.1, forward strand.
CGATGGTGTAAACCTGATCAACATCAATATCGGTCTTGTTGTATGCAAAACGATAGTTTGTTTCATTCTCAATTTTCATAAGAATATCATCAAGTTTCATCTCTTTCACAGAAATCGAGATTTTAGAGTTCTGCGTATAGGAGTCCAGTGCAAAAGATTGCATGATACAAACCAGCGATATGACAAAAACTAGTCTCATAACCAAAAATGTTTTTTTAAAAGCATGGTCATACCATGCCCTGTACTTGTAATTTTTTTTCATAAATTTGAAAATTAGTAATGTTGAAACTCAAATAAACTTTACTGATTCGCGGGAAGGCATTCACGGTGCTTTTCCCGCTTTTTTCATGTTTAGAATGGACTACATAGGCGATCTGTTTTTTATGATTATTTTCTTTTTTGAATAGGTTTGATTATTCTGTGCCATACGGTTCTCAACCTTGTAACTTACCGGTGAGATCAATGAAAGCAGGTCCAGTGCACTTTCGAGCGTTTCGTTTTCAAGCGTCAACTGAATTTCCATGTGATCCAGTCCCTTTGCCTGCAGTTCGAAATCAACATGATAGTAGCGGCTCAATTTCATACAGGCTTCTTTTAAGGTAATATCCCTGAGGACGAGTTTGCCATCTTTCCAGGCAAGAAAATCATCGATATTTTTTACGGTGAATTTTTCGATGGAATTATTCTCCGCATGATATATCACACGTTCATTGGGTTTCATCGTTTGTATTTCCTTTTCTGCCAGGTTTAGTTTTACGCTTCCATCCTGAAGCACCACGTCGCATGACTGGTCCTCTGAATATGCCGAAACATTAAACCGGGTACCCAGTACTTCAATATGGAGTTTGGCGGGTGTTTGTACAATAAACGGATGTTCTTTTTGATGAGCGACATTAAAAAAGGCAAGGCCGTCCAGATAAACAATCCGCTTGTCCTTATTATCAAAGTGATACTTTAAACTGGAACCATATCCCAACCATCCGCTTGTTCCATCGGGAAGTGTAAATTGACTGCGGAAACCATCGTGGGACACAATTTCAATCCATTGCGGATTACCTGTCCCGTTATCTTCACGGGTAGAGAAATAAACGGTGGCGGCAATCAACAACCCCAAAACAAAGACGGCTGCAATTCGATAAATTTTCAGAAAGATAGTGGGCTTCCGGGGAGATTGTTTTTTCGGATGGTTGTCGATGGCATAATAAAGTTTGAAGAAAACATCGTCCAGTTCGGCGTGTTCAGAAGAATCAGGTTCAAACTGCTCCCACTGTTCTCTAACAACCAGCATGGCTTCTTCATTCAGTTTCTCGTCTTCAAAATACGTTTCAATCATTTTCAGATCAAGAAGACTGAATTTTTCGTTGAAAACCCGGTCAATATGTTTTCTGTTGATCGTCATTCAGAAAATCCTTTTTCCAGTAATATGAACTTCAATAGAAAAGGGATGCTTCCAAAACCGATTTTTTTTAAAAATTCCTAATCCGTTTTTTGCCCCATGAAAAGGTAAAGAAATAAAATACCTGCCAAACCACTGTCTTTCCGCACTTTATCAATTACAAACTTACGCGCCAGCACGAGTTGTTTTTTTACATGGTGGTCGCTCAACCCAAGTTTTTCAGCGATCTCGTAATTTTTCAACTCCTTTTTATAACTAAGGAGAAAAATCTCTTTTCTGCGCGGCGGGAGCATATCGATAATCCGGTTGAGCTTTTCGAGAAACAACGGGTAATCCAATTGTTCATCTCCTTTTGGAGAATCAACCAGGTATTCATTTGCAAAGATTTGCACGTATTTTTCTTCCCGGATCTTTTTAAGAAAACGTTGACGAATGTTATTGTAGGCAATCGTAAACAGATAGGCTTTGAGTGATGAATTCGTTTTCAGGTTTTGCCTGTTTTCCCATAGTGTCAGAAATACTTCACTCAGCAGATCCTTGGCATCTTCTTTTTCTTTCAGGTACTTCAAGGCAAAAAGATACAATCTTGTCCCGTATTTTTCGAACAATGTTTTGTAAGCCTGTTTATCGCCCTTCTGTAACAGGGAAACCAAATAAGTGTCGGGATCAATCCTTGGTGAATTCAAATTCACGGTTTTTTAGTTAGAGTCTGTCCATAGAGTCAATGATTTTCGATCCGGTTTGTCCCGAAAGTTTC
>CAZANK010000180.1:0-7158 GCA_964486235.1 uncultured Prolixibacteraceae bacterium
GTGAACTTCAACAGGCGGCACTTAGATCCTTTTTGAAGGATTCTGCAAGCTATCAGTCACAAATTGACATTGTCCGGATGAATGTCGCGGAGTCCCTTTTCCTGTTGAAAAAGTATGACGAAGTCATTGTGAATTGCAGAAGAGGAATAAGGAAGGTGGAAGACGAAGTTAAATGGCATTATACCAGTTTATTGGCCCGTGCCTATGAGCAAAAAGGTGATGCTGACGTTGCAGAGGGGTATTATCATCAAACGTTTGCTATTCTGGAGAGGCTTGAGGGAAGCGACAGTTATCGACTTGGACTGGAATATGCCAATTATGTTTATTTTCTGCTTGCGTCAAACCGGTTGGACCAGGTACCCCGCTACAACGAACTTGCAGGATCGATCATTGTCCGGTATTACACGGAAAAAAGCACGCAATACAGCGAGGTCATGTTGAACCAGGCCGATTATTTCTTCTCCCGCGGCTCTGAAGCCAGCAGCCTGGGCGATTTTAGCCAGAAGCGGCGGGCCGACTTGAACGAAGCACTAAAATATTATCAAAGGTCGATCATTTCCGGAACGACGACATTTTCGGAAACCGATCCTTTTTCGAATCCCGGAACGGATCAGGCTGTTTCCGAAATTCAGTTGCTTCAGGTCATGAAGAAGAAATCGGCCTGTTTGCAGGTTCTGGGTGATTTGGATTTGTCGGATCAGCGGGAAAAGGAGGCGTTGGCGGGTTACCGCGCAGCCCTGGATGCCATGCGCTTGTCGGCCGACCTGATCCATGTGATCCGTACCGGGTATGTCGCCGAAGACAGCCGGCTGATCCTGTCTGAAAGCGAAGAGTCTGTTTTTTCCGGTGCGGTTAACATCTGCTATAAGCTGTATGAGCGGACCGGTGATGTGTCGTATGCCCATGAAGCCTTTCAGTTTGCGGAAAGAGGCAAGTCGGCCGCTTTTCTCGCTGCCGTCACCGACTCGCGGGCAAAAGAGTTTGGAAATATCCCCGACAGCCTGCTGACAAAAGAACAGGTGCTGAAACTCAACATCTCGAACTACCGGGAAATGTTATTTGAGGAAAACCAGGAAGAAAAACCCGATAGCGGCCGTCTGACCCTCTATAAGGAGAAGTTGTTTCAGTATTCGGAAAAGTACGCGCAACTGGTGAAGTACCTGGAGTCTGATTTTCCGGATTACCACGCGTTCAAGTACAAGACGGAGGTGACTGATGTGGCGTCGATCCGGAAAAAACTGGACGGGAGGGAAGCGCTTGTGGAGTATTTGATGGAAGAGCCGGATCAGGAAGGGAAGAAGGGCAAGTTATTCCGTTTTGTGATCACCGCGAATGAATTCCTGTTTACAAGGACGATGATCGATCCCGGCTTCGTGCGCGATATCAACCAGGTGTATGGTTTCCTGACCGATCCGTCATATTACTATACCGGATTAAACGAATACCGCCGGTATGTTTCATCGGCCTTCCGGTTGCAGGACCATCTGCTGGGCGATGTCAGGAATGCACTCAAAGGGAAGCGGCTGATCGTGATCCCCGACGGTCAACTGTCGTACATCCCCTTTGACGCGTTGTTGTCGTCGGCGCCCGATACGTCCACCATGAATTTCAGGGGACTGGCGTACCTGGTGAAAGACTATCCGGTTAGCTATACCTACTCGGCAACCTTGCTGTATTCGTATTTCTCAAAAGCGAAAGAAGCGGACAAGGATTTGCTGGCTTTTGCTCCCGGTTACCTGAATGACGACCGTGATGACAATCCCGTGGCAAGGGACCGAAGCGGACTGCTTCCGCTGCCGTTTGTGTCCAGCGAAGTGGCGTATGTCAGTCATTTTGTGCCGGGTGATGTCTTTGAAGGCAGTATGGCGGGAGAAAGCAGGTTTAAAGAGTTGGCCGGGGATTATGATATTCTTCACCTGGCGATGCATACGGTGATCAACGACAGCCTGCCCATGTATTCGGGACTCGCGTTTTCAAGGCCTTTGGCCGGATCGTCCGATGACGGATGGCTGAATACCGGCGAGATCTATACCATGAACCTGAAGGCCCGGATGGCGGTGCTAAGCGCCTGTAATACCGGCAGCGGCAAGCTGCAGAAAGGAGAAGGGGTGATGAGTCTGGCACGGGGATTTTTGTATGCCGGCTGTCCTTCCATCATCATGACCTTATGGGAGGTTGATGACGAATCCGGATCGTTGATCATGAATGATTTTTATCGCCTGCTCTCAAGAGGGAAAAGAAAAGATGAAGCCTTGCAGATGGCCAAACTTATCCATCTCTCCGGCGCCGATCCGCTGAAAGCGCATCCGCATTACTGGCTGGGCTATGTGGCCGTCGGTAACGCCGGACCATTGTTCCTGACCAAGGATATTTATTTTGTACTGATTGTTTTTATCCTGATCCTGTTGTTCACCATCGACCAGGTATACCGCCGGAAAAAAGCGGGAAAAAGCCGGTGAGGAATAGCAACTAATGAATATCCAATACCCATTCATCAATCATCAATCATCAATCATCAATAATCAATAATCAATAATCAATAATCAATAATCAATCATCAATCATCAATAATCAATCATCAATCATCAATCATCAATCATCAATGAAAACGCTTAGCCCTCGAGAATCTTCCGGTATTCAATGTCTTTCTTGATGCTTTTGATCAGATACTCCTTGCATTTTTGTTTTCGCTTGCGGGCGTAATTCTCGTTTGGATAACCCATGACCTGAACGATCTGCTTCATCGGTACACGGTCAAAAGACATTTGCAAAACTTTTTGACAGTCCTTTCCCAGATTCTGAAAATGCTTCTGATAGAGCCGGTACTTTTCATTCATGTCGACAAGCGTCTCGAAAGCCTGATCGTAGATTTCCTCATTGAAATCGTAACTGTCGTGTATCTTTTTCTTTGTTTTTCGCTTTTCCAACTGCTTCAACCACATGAACCGGCATACCGAATACAAGTAGGTCTCAAACGAGCAATCCAGATCCAGGTCGTTATTCTTCAGTTTTCTGTAAATGATAATAATTGCTTCCTGGAAAATATCGTTTGAATCCTCATCATCGCCGTTGTTCTTCTTTATAAAAAGATTGATTTTATAAAAGTAATTTTTATAAATATGTTGAAGGATCAGGTTGTCATGCCTCAAAATGCCCTGAAAAAGCTCATCGTTTGAATAGTTTTTCATTACTCAAAAATTACCGTATAAATATGTCTATAAATTGTTTAAAAAACAAATCCTCCGGAGTGATTTTGGCGGAAGCGGAAAGGAATGCCCGCGGAGAGACGGAGAAGATGCAATTTACAGGTTGATAGACAGGGATAAACAAAAAGGTAGACCCTCTGGCCTACCTTTTCTCACTAAACTAACTAACCTAACTAAACCTAAACTTATGAAAAAAAACGTACCACAAAGATAGGCTTCAAAATTTCAAAATAGATTAAAAATTTGTTAATTCTTGTTAAATTAATGTTTTCTTTTTTTTCTTCTCGCGTTATTGTCTTGAAAAACAGTCTATTGTTAGGTGTGCCACGATGTTCGTCCGGCAGAAAAAATACTGATTTTTGCACCGGCGTGTTTGTTATTGCGGGACAAAGGTGTAGGTGATCGTTCCCTTTTGAGGGGATGGAGCCGTCCTGTCCGCGTTAAAAACTGTCCGTTGGGCGGCCTGGCGCGCATACTCCGGAAGCATCGCATCGCTGATTTGCGAGCCAGGTCGTACTTCGGCACGGATGACCCTCCCTGCCTGCGAAACCCAAATATCAACGGTGATTTTCCCGCCTCCCTGGGCCAGGTATACCGGGATGGGCAGGCGGACATGATGCCGGTTTTCAAGGTGATAGTGAATATTGCTTTCGCCCGAGTAGATGGTATTTTTGATAGAATCCGGATCGATTCCCCCGGTGGTTTCCTCGGGCATCTCAAATTCCCTGATGTCGGGTATCTTTTTTGTGAGTTGTCTGTTCACGTCCGAGACCAGTTTCTCTGCTTCGGCAATTTCCTGCCGGTACGCATCATTGAAAAAAGGATCTTCAGCAGAAGCATCATTGACCGGACGGTTGCTTCGTGATGCCTGACCGGGGGGCGTCAGCTCGTTGGATGGGGTGTTTTCGTCTTCCCGCGATTTTTCATCAGCAACTTCCTCGTTAACTTCAGGCTCCTCTTCCTCAAACGCGGAAAAATCAATGATCACCGGTTCTTCGCTAACTTCCCCTTTCAGGTTTACCTCAGACAACAGAAAGCCACTCAGGAGCAGAATGTGAAAAATCAACGTGCCCATGACCCCGTATATGTTTTCCTGGTATATTTTTCTGAGTTTATTCATCTTTCATTGACGGCAAAGTTAAAAACAAACCGGGTTGGTTCGATGATTTACCCGCTTTTTTAAAAACATGTCACAGCATCATGTTATAAAATATATCAACTCTGCAAAATTTGTACAACTTTTGTGCGTAGATTGGAACGTGATGCGTGAAGGATGTGGACAGGACTCCAAACGAAGTTTCTTTTCGGTTGAAGGCGTTCGCATGCAATCGAAAAGTGAGCTGTTGGTCATTTTGATTTGTGAATGAGGTTGGTGTTGATAATAGCATCTTTTTTGCTGCTGCTGACGGGCGGCCAGTTGGCCGGCCAGGTATCCGTTCAGGATACCGTTAGGGCAGAAGGCGTTTCGGGCGAAAGTTTTTATGATAGCCTGAAAATGAGGGCCTATCGCCACGGGTTGACGAGATTCCTCTACAAAAATATCGTCATCGCGAAGAGAGGCCCGGAAGACCTGGATTTTCATTACCGTCTCCTGCTGAAGAACAGGGGCAAAACAATTTCTTCCATTCAATATAAGCCTCTTGACGTATTTGGTCCTGATTTCAGGGACACCACGCGAAGGCCTGAATCCAAAATCGGGGAATTTGGGAACAGGCTTCATATCACGACCAATCCGAAGATCATCAAGAAAAACGTGCTGATCGACGTCGGGGATACGCTCGATGTTGTAAAGATTCTTGAAAATGAGCGAATTATACGATCACTCCCGTACATTAAGGACATCCGGTTTCTGGCTTCTCCGGAAGAAAGCGACACGAATCTGGTCAACCTGACCGTTCTGACAAAGGACGTCTTTTCATTTGGGATCGGTGTGCATTTCAGCGGCATTGACGCGGGGAGTTTCGAAATGTATAACCAGAATACCTGGGGGATCGGGCACCATATCTCGGCAAAGGTTGTTGGTCATGTGGAAAGAGAGCCTTACGTGGGATTTGAAGGCGCGTATTCGATCAATCACATCGGCGGGAATTTTGTGAACATCACGGGCTCCTACGCGAATACCTATCGGCGCGAAGGTGTGATGTTCAATTTTGAGAAGGAGTTTTTATTGTCAACGACCCGCTGGGGGGGAGGACTGTCTTTTTACCGGTTGGGAAGGTCTGATCATCTGGTCGGCTACGATGAGCTGAATATTGATTACCCGTTGGATTACGGGGCCATCGATATCTGGAGCGGCTACGCGTTCCTGTTTGACGGTATCTCCAATCCGGAAAAGCTCCAGCTTGCTGTTTCCGGCAGGTTCCGCCATTTGAAATTTTTTGACAGGCCTCAGCCTTCCGCGTTCAACAGGCTGTATTATTCCGGATCAAAATTATTTATGGGAAGCATTAGTTTGTCAAAACGAAATTATATCCGAGACCATCTCATCTACAGTTATGGGATTACCGAGGACATTCCAAAGGGTTTCCTGCACGAATGGGTTTTCGGGTTTGACAACAATGAGTTTACGGACAGGTGGTACTCCCATTTGTATTTTTCGACCGGCAGCCTGGTCCGCTACAGGCCTTCCTACTTATTCGCGTCTGTGGGGGTGGGCAGTTTCTTTAACGCCCGCCACCTGGAGCAGGGGCAGATCGAGTTTAACGCGAATTACGTCAGCCGGCTGTTTAACGTGGGGCAACAGCGGGCGCGGCAGTTTGTTCGCCTGCGCTACCTTTACGGGCTGCACCGTTTTGACGAAGAAACCCTGTTTTTGAAGGATGATCATGGTATCCGCGGTTTCTACAGCAACCTGGCGGCCGGGAAACAACGCCTGGTTTTGAATCTGGAGACCGTGGTTTTTCAGAGACGGACCATTGCGGGGTTTAACATGGCCTTTTTTGGGTTTGGTGACCTGGGGATCATCGGCTCAGAGAAAAAGACGGTCTTCAAGGGCGATTACTATGGCGGAATTGGCGGCGGCATCCGGATCAGAAATGAAAATCTGGTATTCAAGACTTTTCAGATCCGTCTGGCATTATATCCACTTCATCCGTCTGATATGGGTTTTGCAGGTTTTATGGTACAGGAGAGGCTAAAAAAAGATTTCTATACATTTCAACCTTTTGCTCCGCAACCTCTCAGGTTTCAGTAAATATTAGCTGAACCGGTTATCACATCACAGGAATATTCTGCATCACTTCCTCTAAGATGAATAATATTTATCCAGCGAGATAATATCATCAGAGCTGCAAACCGGGCATGATACTGCAGATTCTTCTGAAAAGTTATTAAAACTGGCCTGGCATGAATTGCATCTTAGCCAGTTCTGTCCGAAATAAATATCTCCCCCGCGGAAAATTATTCCTCTGCCTTCAACAAATGCCGTAGCCACTTTTTTCCTTGCCTCTTCATATATTCTTGTAAGGGTTGGCCTCGATACATCCATGTGGACAGCAGCCTCCTCCTGTGTCAGATTTTGGTAGTCCAGCAGACGAATTGCCTCATACTCCTCCAAATGAAGAATAACTTCATTGGACCTTCGTCCGCGTACTCCGTAAACTGACATTCCCTTGATGACCGGTGGAACCTGAATTCTTCTGTTTCTTTTTCTTCTGGGCATTTTAAATAGAATTAAGTTTACTCAATAAAAAATGGTCTGTTAAAACGAGAGATGACATAGCTTCCACTATCGGAACAGCACGGGGCAATACACACGGATCATGCCTTCCCTTTGGATTGATTGTCACCTCTCTGCTGTGTATATCAACTGTTTTCTGCTCTTTCAGCAATGTTGACACAGGTTTAAAACCAACATTAAAATATATGTCTTCACCATTTGAGATACCACCCTGAATCCCTCCGGAACGATTTGTTTTGGTGCGGATACCATCGTCAGCCCTGATGAAAATAT
>CAZANK010000181.1:0-7154 GCA_964486235.1 uncultured Prolixibacteraceae bacterium
TACTTAATGTCATAGTTAATAATGAAATCCAACTCCTCTTCTGTAAATCCATAATATTGAGCTAATACCGTATCGATTTGGTCAATGATAGGTTTGGATTTGCCGACAAAGAAGTTTGTTTCTGGCTTAATAGTTCCATCCTTCCTATTTCTGTTTATCACAACTGCGTTAGAATAAATGTCGTTCAACAAACTTGTGCCTAAATCACCTAACGTTGAATTCAAAATAAGATGCGGCGGAATAAAAAAATGTTGAATATCCGGTTTGGTTACATGATAGGTGTCCGAGACAAGGACCCAATACCAGAAATAGAGGGACGAAGATAATACCGAAATAATAGACATCTGAGATCCGGGAGGCACTTTAAGTAGCTTGTATTCATTGCTTAACTTTTCTGTGAGACATTTCCTAAAGTACCTTCCGCCACTATGGTAGTAGATAGGATCGTGTAGGAGTTGAGACCGAGCCGTTACCTCCTGAACAGTTTTGAATTGATTGAGTCTTAGCAATAAGTCGCATTCAATCTTATTTTGGATTTTTAGTATCGATGACGATAATTCGAAATACATGGAATTTTCATACCGTAGATTACTAAATAGTTCATTTCTAAATTCAGTGTACCATCGCAGATAACTTGTACTACGTAATGTATGTTCTTTTCTTGCGTTGTTTAGAACCCATATATTCAAATTCATATCAGCACCATCAAATAATTTGCCTGGCCTTACGGCGTAACTTGAGACAAAAACCTGAGAAAATTTTTTGAATATAAACTTTTGCAAATCAGTCATTCTTGGCGTTGAAGTAGAGCTTATGGGGACTATAAAGCTAAGATGACCAGTAGCTTTTAATATCCTGTACGATAACTCAAACATGAAAGAGAACAGGTTGCCAGTCGACTCAGTGTTAAAATTCTGAATTTTGTAAGTATTTCTAACTTCGGAATATTCAACATACGGAGGATTCCCTATAATCACATCAAACCCTCCGTTTACAGCTAATATTTCATAAAACTCGGCGAACCAATGGAAGGGTTGGTGGCTCACCAACCAGCGTTTATATTCATTGGGCTGCCGATTTCCGTCAATTCCGTAGTTTGTAGCGAGATACCTATTCAGGTTATCGTTTAACAATTTTAGTCGCCTTTGCAGTTCTGCTTTGGCTTGCCTGAACTCGTCGCTACCCTGGTCACTTATTAACTGTGCATTCTGAAAGCGATGATAGATGGCACTGAGATCGATAAATTCTTCCTTGAAGGAAGCCAGCTTCTCGTCCGAGAAGAGACCGTCTTTCTTACGGATTGTATCCAGCAATTCCTGCTCGGAGGCAAATCCGACCAATGTATTGCCGGCACGAATGTTAAAATCAATGTCCGGTAAGGGTTCCAGTCCGAAGTTGTCCTTACGGGGATTCGCATCGACTGTGGCAACAAGCTTCAGGAAAAGACGAAGCTTGGCTATTTCGACTGCTTCTTTCATGATATCGACGCCGTACAGGTTGTTCAGGATAATGCTCTTGTAAACAAAGTATTTTTGGTTGAGATGCTGCCCCGAGTTGATTTCATCCAGGGCCTTTTTGAACCAGGAATCTTTATGGCTTATCGATTCCCATGTTTTTTGTTGCCTTTCCGGTAAGTCTTTATAGTTAGCCGGGTCGTTTGCTTCAGCTACAAAGCCTTCAATCCTTTCAATGCAGGTTTCATACAATGGTTCAAGAATGTTTAGGGCTGCAAACAAAAATGCGCCGGAACCACAAGTGGGATCGAGAATAGTAAGCTTCTGAATAGTTTTAAAGAAGTTCTTTATAAATTCCGGATCTTGTGTTTGCTCAAGAAAGTCCTGTATGAACTGCCGGATGTTGAGATTCCAGCTAATGAAATCGTTGATATGGGTAATTTCTCCGCCAGCAATTTTGGCTTTCAACTCAGCATATCGTTTTCGCCGTTCAATCAGTTCGCGGTAAATCTCAGTGGGGAGCCCGATATGCTGAGGCGCCCGCTGGTTCCAGAAACGGCGGATTTCCCATAAATGAGGCTTTGTGCTTTCGCTTACCGGCTGATTTTCCAGATCTGGTATAAACCCGGCCTTAATTTCGGACGGAAGGTCATCAAATATTCCACCATTTTCCGGAATTCCATATTTAACAGCATCATAAATGTAAGTATCACCGCTTTGTCTCAGGAATTGCCAGACCTCTCCGCCGGGTTTAAAGCCTTCTTTATAATGTCGTTCCGTTTCATCGATCAGAAAGGGGATAATGGTGTTTTTACCAATGTAATCGGTAATGTCTTCTTTCGTATAGTAGGCGCCCATCGCCGCCCGGTCGTTGATGTATTTCTCAAAAATATAACCGATCACATCAGGGTTAATGTCCCGGCCATCAGCTTCTTTACTGCTGTCAAGATGCCAATTCCATTGATCGAAGAAATTGAATATCCGGTTAAATGAATCATCTTCAATCTGAATTTGATCAAACTGTCGCTCCAACTCATGCACGTCGAATAAGCCTCCATTGAGATAAGGGATTCTCCCCAACTCAACCGGAGGCCGTTCTCTTCGTCTGTTGGCCGGCTTTCCGAGACCATCGTGGAAAAGCTTCAACAGGAAGCTACGATAAAAACTATAAAAATTGTCTTTACCGGTGAGGGCCTGACATTGCGTAAGTTTATTTTGCAAGTAGTTGATATCCTGATTAAGGAAACCTTTTTTCTGAATGAAATAACAAAACATTAAACGGTTCAGCATTAAAGAGGCATACCATTGTTTATTGGTGTTATCCTTATTAGGCAGGTGATCGTCAATTCCCTTGATGAAATCAAGAAAAGCAGTATGTTGCTTTTTAAACTGATCGTAAAACTTCTTCGTGACCTGTTCTGTATTCCTTGCTAAATTTGCTGCAACCCTTTGCCTGACGTCGATAATCGTAATTTTTTCTTCTTCATCGAGCGTGAAAAAAAGGTTACGCAGACGCTGAAATAAGACTTCGGTATCCTGATGACTGTACCATATTATTTCCCGTACTTGTTTCGGTTTATTCTCTTCTTTGACCGGGAGCTGCCAGATTTGACGGGTACAATTCAGGTCGGTATATATAATCAGGTGCTCAAAATAGATTTTTGCCAATTTCCCTTCGACCTGTTTTCTGATGCTATTTGAAGGGACAGATGAAGAGACAGATAACATGACAACAAAGCCTTTCTTTTCGGCTATGCCTTTTAGCTCGAATGTTTCGCCTTGAATGGCTATGGGCAACTGGTTATTAAAGTTATTCCAACCTAATTCATTAAAAAGCGTCTTCAAATTGAAGGACCGTACCAAATCAGAGAATCTGTCTTTTTTCATGCTATTTTACTCTTAAACCCATCGAACAAATAATTTGAGGATCTTTATTCTGGCTACCATCTTTGTTCATGATACTTAGTTTATTGTCCTCGCGCAGGGAAACAACCAATGAGGCGAGGTCTTCATCACTGACTCCCGATTTCATCTGCCTGTTAATCGTTTCCCTTGCGTATTCGCGAAGAGGATGATCGTAAATATCCTGTATAGCCCTTTTCAGCTCCTCTGTCACCCATAAGGTCCCCGGGTTTCTTTCCGCAAAAGCTTTGAGCGTCATATAAGTTCGGTAACGGGCTCCCGACTTCTTCCCCAACTGTCCTCCTATTTTTGCCTCCGATTCTTTGATATAATCTAATCCTATCTTTACCAGTTCGTGGTGGCGTTCGAACTTTTCAAGTGGTTTTTCGTCAGGCAGGCATTTGGTAACCCTGAGTATTTCAAATTGAGATTGTGTGATGATTTCCCCTTTTTCATCCACCCAAGCCAGTACATCATTATCATTCGACGTTTTGGTATATACGATGGAGCCATTTAATTTCTGATTTTCGTCAGCTTGTTTGGTGGCATAGATTACGTTAGGCAAATCAGGGATTATTTTTGCCAGGTTCGGATCATCGTCGGTCGCATTTTTCCAAATTTGAAAGGCATACGAAGCAAGGTCCACTTCAACGTCACCCGCGTCATCAAGAATACCGGACTTTTCATTATACAGGTCGGCTATGTTTATCGGGTCGCCTTCGAAAAAGACTTCATCCGATCCGACTGTTTCGGCATTTTCCCGGATTCGTTGGCTCAAACGTCCTCTCAGATTGATAATATTTTCAATTCCATCTTCCGGCAGAAATGAATAACAATAGATCACATCATGTTTTTGGCCAATACGGTCAACACGGCCTGCCCGCTGGATAAGGCGGATAATGGCCCAGGGAAGATCATAATTGAGGACGATATGAGCATCCTGCAGGTTTTGTCCTTCGCTCAAAACGTCGGTGGTAACTAATACACGTGTTTGGTTCGGAACGGCTTTTCCGTTACTCACCGGACTGAATCGGTATGCCGCCAGGGTGGGGTCGTCAGTATTGCCGGTTACACAGTCAATCTGGTCTACTCCCCTTTGCCTGAGTGATTCAAACAGGTAAGACGCGGTATCGGAATACTGGGTAAAAATCAAAATTTTCTCAGTTTTGTGTTTGTTTGTAATCAGGCTATGTAAGGCATTTAATTGCCTGTCATCCTCTTGCCGCCAATTTTTGCCCATCTGAATGATTTTTAATAACTCGTCGTTATCATGTTCCAGGTCTTTTTTGAGCACATCATTAAAAAGCTCACTGTTAATCCAGTTGTATTTTTTCGGCTTGCTTTGTAAGGCTTCGTAATATTTCTTTGCCTGCGGCATGTAATCGGGCGAAGCGGTTAATAACCCGTTCGTAACGTCGTTCTCTGCATCTTCGTCCGAATACATAAATTCTTCAATCACTCCGGCTTCCTGTTTCCCTATTGGTATTTCCAGTTTGTGATTGTATGCATACAAAAACAAAGAATTCCTTAGGATATGCCTGCTTATAGAGAGAAGAAACGAATATCCGCTGCTTTCGAGGCGTTTAAACAGATTTGTGCGGGCAAAACCGATTAACCGCGTACCTGCCCTGCTCAAATTTTCTTTGATCAAAATTTCGTCTTTGGTAGCTTCGACCGGAGGAAATCTTCTTTCATAGCCGGGTTGACCCAAGCCATACCTGGGCAAAATCAGGCTGTCGATCATATCAACCACCTTTTTCGAATACAATTGAGCGTACTGGTCGCCGGGATCAGCCGGGTCAAAGGTATATTCAACCTTTTTAGGCATCCTGTCAGGGAAATAGGAACGTTCTCCATTAAAGAACTCCAGATACTTTCTGCCATTCTCAGGATCATCTTTTGAATAATTGCCTTTTATGAAACTTCGGGTACGCCTGACAAGAAACAGGCGCATCAACTCAGCCCAGTCGTCAGAATACTGGCTCCTCTCGAAAGCGGCGATGGAAGTATCGGAAACCTGATGGTTTGCCGCGAACTGTGTTCGTCCACCAATGCTCTCGATATACCTTTCCGGACTAATTCCCAGATTATAAGTTTCGTCCAGGAACAACCTGAGTTGATTGCTTAAATCGAAGTAAGTTTTATTGTAAGGTGTCGCCGTCAGCAGGATGACCTTACTGTCATTGAGACGAATATAGTCTTTTATAGCACTGTATCTCCGCCCATCTTTATTTCGCAGATTATGGCTTTCATCAATCACCAGAATCCGGTACCGCCTTTTTTGAGCAAGTTCCTTTTGAACCTGTGTAATGGAAATCACGTCTGCCCGAAGCCCGTATTTATTCTTGTAATCTTTCCACATCGTAACGAGGTTCTTCGGACAAATGATCAAGGTCTCGAGAAAAAAATCATCTTCAAACATTTTTGCAAGCGCGGTAGCGGTTATGGTTTTTCCCAAACCAACAACATCACCAATTATTACGCCTCCCCGGCGATGAAGGTGGTGCGCCGCTACCTTCACCGCACTTTGCTGATAAGGGAGCAGCTCCCTCGCAAAGACCTTTGGCAACTGGAATTCGGATATTCCGGCCCGTGCTTCCCTCGAAAGATGGTACGCAATTTTCAAGTAAACGTGGTAAGGCGAAATTAGCTTTTCAGAGGCCCAACTACTATCAATGATCTCAGCCAGTTCTTCTGTTATGTCAATACTCCACCGGTCGTCCCAACGATCCTGAAACCAGTTGGATAATTTCCTGGCTGCATCACCTTCAACAACATCAACGTTTAACTCGCCTTGCTTCGATATCCCGGAGAGCGTTAAGTTAGAACTGCCGAGAAAACCGATAATGGGGCTGTTATAGTCGTTTCGGATAGCCAGATACAACTTGGCATGTAACTGATGTTTCAGATGCAGCTTCACCACAACTTTTCGGGCATGTAATTGCTTCGCGAGGCGTTTTAATGCCATCTCATCCTCATTTGTCGGGGTACCAATGATAAGTTGTTCTTTAAACGCGGCAGCCATCTCCCTTTTCAGCTCCTGAGCTTTGGCATTATCGATTTGTTGTTCTGCCTCACCGAAAAAATATTCCCGGATTGCATCTTCCGGTAATTTCTGCATACCGATTAAAACACGGCAATAATATTTCGAATCATCTTCAAATTCTTCAGGAAGAGAATCTCCTTCCAGGTTGTCAATTTCATCAGCAATTCTTCGCCATCCTCTCAGGTTAAAATAACCAATGCAAAAGTCAGCTCGCTTTGATGTTTCCAATGTTTTATTGAGCCCTTCTTCAAGGTACTTCTCGATGTTATCGTATATAGTGGGCATTATTGGTATTATTTTGAGGACGTTTCATTTTTCCGGTTTAGCCTTTAACTGAAATCAAATCTAAATATAAATGTATGTTTTGAAAAGAAGAAGGATAATTCACAAAATATCAGGCCAGCCCGCAAAAAATTTGGGAGCCTCGTTTCAATCTGACCAGGAAAGTTCTTTTAACGAACTATGCCAATGGATCATTTCCTCTGTGGATGTCGATTGAAATTGCCAAACTGATTTTCACTGCCGGCAAGTTATCAATAGAAAGTTAATGTTATCACATTATATGAGCAAATTCTTGTCTGTTTTTAAACTGATCTTATGGTCTCCGAACTTTATTTCATGCAACCCCAATAAAAAAAATTTCTTATCAACCCGTTTGCCATCCACGTAAGTTCCGGAATAACTGTCAAGGTCATATAACCACACGTTGTTTCTTTGATTAATGATTACAAAATGTAACCGGCTCACTGTGT
>CAZANK010000182.1:0-7133 GCA_964486235.1 uncultured Prolixibacteraceae bacterium
AATACAACTCTTCCTGTTCGGAGGTGACTCTCGCTAATAAGCAGCCTTTCAAGCCTTTTTTACCGGCATGAAAGAATCAGCATGGCCCGGATAGTACCATGCTTTATATTCAGCTTATTCTTTGAAACGGGAAAATCGGGCATCATTCCCCCTGAACAAGCTTGCCAAGACACTTTTCCAATGGCGCTTGTACTCCGAAAACCGGCATTACCTTTCCGAAACGATCGTTCTGGCGAGATCGACCAGCTTGGGATTCCCCTCGAAGGGAGTGACCGAGGAAGGAATTTCTCTTAAATACCAGGTCACGGTCCACAACACCGTTTCACCCGGAAGGAGCGTCTGATAAACTCCCTGGTTTTCCAACTCCAGATAGGTCCTTTCCTTGTTGGCGTAAATCTCCACCTCAGCCTCACGCGGCGCTTCCTGGCCCACGCGGATATCCGGGAACTGTTTTATGAAAATCAAACCATCATTGACGTGGGCCAGCCATCCCTCCGAACCGCTCCGGAACATTTTCTGGTGGCCGGTTACCAGATCAGGCTTATACGTAAACCAGGTGATCCCTTCCCGTTCAGCCGTCGCCAAATTCGATTTGGAATACCCTCCCGGCTCCCCCGTCGGAAAAAATGAAATGCCTCCGGCCCGGACCCTGGTCACTTCCCAGGGAGCCAGTTTTCTTTCCTTTTCCGAAATGTTGGTAATGCGGTAATCCACCTGAATGGACTGATTCCTTCTGCTGACTGAAAACGTTTTGGACATTTGGAAGCCTGATGCGGGATCGGGCTCACTGGTGAACCTGATGGTCTTTTTCCTTGCCTTAACCTGATACGGTTTCTGGTCGAGAACCGGATAAGGAGGCCACTCCCAGGTCTGGGGACTTAACCACAGCGTTGAACCGAAATTTTCGGGATGCACGGTTGCCGGGGTTAACACTTCCTGGTTGCCTTTCCGGAGAGACACGATTCTTGCGCCCCACGACGCATCAATCCCCAGCGTCACGTCGGCCACTTTGATCTCGTAAATGCCATCTGCCTTTTCTGTCACAAAAGGACGTTGAGCAAAAAGGTCCGGCCCTGTCCCCATGAGAACGCACCATAGACCAATGAAATACAATCGAACAAACACGTTACTAAACATAGAAAATCATTTTAAATTTAAAGCTCTTCGGGTTCAGGCGAACGTTGCGTCACCGGCGTCTCTGATCGTTACTTTTCGGCGATTCCCGGCGCCGGCGCAGTTTCTGCCCGAACTTCTGCCGGATAAAAGTACAAAACTTTTGAATTTTCCCGGAAAATGCACTGCTTGTATGCCAAAACTGAAGCGCTCACGGTTGAAGCATCTCCCGCCAAAATCAGAGATTTTTTGCGTCACCTCAGAATGAAAAGCGCTACGACTTTCGAAACGATCATGCCTCCAGTCAAAAATCCCGGATACCGGAAAAGAATCACCACAGGCTATTAATCAGTTCCGTTACTTTATCGGTCAGGATTTGCCCCCCTTCGGGTCCGATCAGGTTACTTGCCGGAATGGCGCTGTAGCTTCCGCCCCTCACTGCTTTTTCTGTGGGCAAATAGTAAGTATCAGGGCCTGCAAGTTGGATCACGAACGTTTGAACCGCTTTGCTCCGGGCCTGAATACGGATTCCATAGTCGGTGAAAAGCTCCCATTCGGTGGCGCATACGGCAATATCACCCATCCGAAGAACATGCAGTTCCATGGTATGTGTCGCATGTGGATTGGCTTTCTGCTTTTCAAACCGCCTGACAACATCCCCGTACCACTTCATTTTTGAATAGACCTGATCGGCCGCTTTTGGATCGGCGGCCATTTGCCTGGCCGCTTCACGGCTGACCGCTTCACTCAATCCCCAGGTAACCGTGCCGGACGACCGGCTATTCCAGGCACGCACAATGGCCCCGGTGATCTGCCTGACCACAAAAGACCGGTACGCTTCGACCTGGGTGACGCCTTCGTCCGGTATCCTGTAACCCCAGCAGTCGAGGTCATTCGCGACAACGGGAGACGTATGGGTATGCGTGGCATTGAGAACGATTTTCCTTACGTCAAACCGTGGGATATGCAGGCTAACGGCATCGCGGACCTCATGAATAAGTTCATAGGGAATCCCGGTGAGGTCGCAGGCCACCATGATGGCCGTGTCGGCAGGGCATCCGTTTTTCGTCGACTCCAGCGCGATCACATTCGCTGTCAGCGGAGTTTCTGCGGTTTTCGCGATCCGAAGCTCAAACTGCCCGAACAGGGCCACCGGAAGCTCCGGTGAAATATCGGCCGAGGCCGTTCCGATCCGCAGCTCCTGAGCGCTTAAACTCCCTGTGAAGCAGAATATGTCCATACACGCGGCCAAAGCAATATGCCACAAACAGGCTGTCTTACAGCCCTTTTGTATCTTTCCCATTAAAATCCTCTTTTTCGTGTGTTAATAAAAAGAGCCCGGAACCGCGCCCTTCTCTCAGTCAGCCTAAAAATGGCCCCGGCAAAAAAGGCCGGGGCCCATTTCATGTTTATCGGTCAGACCGTTCCTAAATCTTAAAAAATCCTATTCGTAACCGGGATTCTGTTTCAGCAGGGAGACACCGTTCTTGACACTTAAGTCGATTTCCCGTTGGGGTATCGGGTATACTTCATGTTTGCCCTTGACAAATACGGCACCCTTTTCACTCGGATTCTCAAATCCCGGAATACTGGTATCGTGAGCAATGTAAGCATTGAGGGCATTGGCCATGTATCCGGAACCGTTATCATAGCGCTGCAGGTCAAAAAAACGGTGGCCCTCCATGGCAAATTCAATCTTTCTCTCAAAGCGAACGGCTTCCCGGGCATATTCTTTTCCTCTTGCCGTAAAGGTTCCGCTGTATAAACCAATTTTGTAGTTTGCCGCGGGGGTGTCGGTGAATCCCAAAGAAGGTTTGCTGTCATCTACATAAGTTTTTACCCAACCTGCCGGATCAGCGGCCCGGCGGCGAACGCGGTTCACATATTCTTCGGCCTTGTTCAGACTCCCGACTTCCACTTCCGCTTCCGCCGCCCAAAGCAAGACATCAGCAAACCGGATCATGTTATAATTGTTGGCGGTAGCCTGCGCCCACCCCATGACCGCAGAAGTGACAGCCTCTTCATCTTTGCTCCAGTAGAAACACTTTTTATTGAAAAAGGGTCCGCCCACCGGCTGGTTATACACCCAGGCCCGGGTGCCAAGTCCATGATCGAAAGTAGGAATGCCACGTCTGCCTACGGTCCAGTCCAGGCGGGGGTCCAGCGGTCCGTCGTAAGGCGTGAAGGGATCTGTGGCCTCCAAATTCATGTCGCTCTTCACGTCGAAATCATTGAACGTGGAGATCAGCGGCAAGCCTGTTTGGGCGTCTGTTTTGTAGGAATTCACCAAACTGAAAGACGGCCGTGTAGCGCCTCCCGAGCTGGCCATGCCGATCAGCGGCATGCTGAAGATATCACCCATGTTCCCATTGTACCCTTCAGCGCCATCGTTTACCGACGACTGAACCGAAAATACGCTTTCGGCATTGTTCTGTGTGACAGGGTTGAAATTGTCAGCGAAGTTCACCAGATCGTATTTTACATTTAACGGAGTAACCCCGTGTGCAAGGATATCTTCCAGAAGCACTTTGGCTTCACTAAACTTGTGTTCGAACATGTAAACCTTGGCCAGAAAAGCTTTGGCAGCCCAACTGTTAGCCCTTCCAACCTCCGGATTGGTTTCACTTAAGTTTTCGGCGGCAAATAGAAAATCCTTCTCCAGCCCGGGCCATACAGGCTTCGAATTGTCTAAAAACAACTCGGGGAAATCGTTATTCTCAAAGCTGAATTTCTCTTCCGTGATATAAGGTATATTTCTCCACATCTTGGCGGCTTCCAGGTGGAAAACCCCCCTCAGAAATACCGCTTCGGCCTTTATTTGTTTTGCATCTTCATCCGACAATACGCCGGGCTCGGCAAGGGCCAGGGTGCGCAGTACGTCGTTCGCCCGCTGAACGCCGCCATAAAGAACCTCCCATTTACCGCTGATGGAAGGATTGGTCCCGTCGTAGGCATACCGTTCGATGATTTCCTGGTCGGGAATATCACCAAATGATCCCACATAAGCATCATCCGATGCCATTGATCCGAAAAGCGAGTTGCTGACACCAAAAAAGTTGTCGTACAACGGAAGGGCAGCATAGGCGCCGATCAGCAGCTTATTCAGTCCGCTTTTGTTTGCGAGGATGATCTCATTGGTCGTACCAACGGGCTCCAGTTCCAGGAAATGGTCCTGACAGGACTGAGCCAACGTCAGGCAGATCAGCACGCATGTTGTATTTAACTTAAATCTTAAATTTTTCATGTGTTTATTTTTTCAACTTAACGGTGTATAATTTGCGTATTCATATCTCAGAACGTCACGTCAACTCCCAGAATAAAACTTCGCTGGTTATTCGGATAATTGCCGAACTCCAATCCAAAATTGGAACTGCTGCCCGGCAACTCGGGATCTAAGCCGCTGTAATTCGTGACCTGAAATAAGTTTGTTGCCTGCACATACAGTTTAACTTTCTCAATCCCGGCTTTTTTGGTTAACAAAGGTTTCAACGTATAACCAAGCATCACCGACCTTAATTTCAGATAGGAGGCATCTTCAATCGGAAATGAATTGGGGGTTAACTGAGCCTCAATTGCTTCATTCCTTGGGATATTTGTGTTTTTATTGTCGGGCGTCCAGGCGTTCAGCCACATTTTATTGGCTTTTTGCTTGGTCGCATTATAAGCCTCATTTCCCTGAGATCCATAAAATATGGCAGAAAAGTCGAATTGCTTAAAGCCAAGGTCCAGGTTCAAGCCATACGTAAAATCAGGATTAGGGTCACCGATAAAGGTACGGTCGTCTGATGTGATTTTTCCGTCAGGCACACCTTCCGGTCCGCTGATGTCCCTGTACTTAAATCTTCCCGGTGCTGCAAATTGTTGAGCCGGAGATGCAGCAACGTCTTCGTCCGATTGAAAAATACCGGCAATATCATAGCCAAAGAAAGAGCTGACGGGATGTCCCACCTGATTTCTGACAACCGTAACCGGGTCGGTTGTGACATCAAAATAGCCCGGATCAGGAATGCTTTTAACCAGGTTCTTATAGGTCGTCACATTTGTCGTTACTTTAAAGGTCATATCCCTGCCAATATTCCCGCGATACGTCAGACTTAGATCAACACCTTCATTCTGGATGTCGCCGATATTCACCGAAGGAGGAGTGGCTGTACCGGCAGTTGCCGGCAACGGAATGGGGAATAACAGTCCTTTAATCGATTTCTTATAATACTCCGCCGAAATGGTCAGCTTATTATCGAAAAGACCGGCGTCAAAGCCTGCATTCGAAATAATGTCTTCCTCCCATCCGGTGCTTTCATTTCCGATACGGCTTTGCCTAAATCCCTGCCGGGCGATGTTGTTACTCCCATCAATCGCATAAGTCGACGACTGGTTGAATACGCCGAACAAGGAAAAGGCATTATCGGGATCGATGTTATTCTGCGAACCCAATTTGCCGTAGCTGGCCCTCACTTTCAGGTCACTTAACCACGATACTCCCTTCATGAACTCTTCATTCGCAATACGCCATCCCAGAGAAGCCGAAGGGAACGTTCCATAACGAACTTCCTTTCCGAACCGGGACGATCCATCCCTGCGGATCGTCGCTGCCAACAGGTATTTATCATGGACCACATAATCCAGCCGGCCAAAGATCGAAAACAAATTATTGTGATAAGCATAGCTGCTGGTGGTGATATCAGCGCTGCCGTTATCCAAAACAAGATAGTTAAAGTCGTCGGAAAAGAAATCAGAGCTGGCCCCCGACATACTCCTGCCCAGGTATTTATTGGCCTCGACTCCTCCGATGACATTCAGGTTATGAACCCCGACGACCTTGCTGTACTTGAGCGTAGTCGTGGAGATGATGTTGCTGTTATAGCTCGAAGATTCAGTCAGCCTGTTCTTTCCTGCAAACTCCTGACGGTCTTCGTACCGGTTAAAATAGTAATCGACACCATACCGGTAAGATGTACTTCCGCCAATACTGCTCCGCAAGTTAAAATCGTGCAGGAAATCGATTTCAGCATAAACGTTACCCGTGATGTTCCAGTAATTGCCGCGATTATTGGCTGTCCTCATCATCTTCGCTACCGGGTTCTGCTGTGATTGTCCCTGGATGGCAGTCATTCCGCGTGTTCCGGTAAAATTGCCGGCGATGTCGTACACCGGGACGGTCGGGTCCTGCCGGTAAGTCTGGGCAATGGCATTCCAATGGGTGTTCCGGTTTTCCAAACCCGGATTCTGGTTATAATAGACATACACGTTCTCACCCATCCGTATGCCATCGCTGATTTTATACCGGGTATTCACCCGTACCGAATACCTCTTGTCGTATGTCTCGATCAGCGTTCCTTCCTGATTCACATAATTCAGGGAAAACATATAATTGAATTTGTCAGATGCCCCGCTTACCGAAACATTATGCTGTTGCATTACTGCCGGCCTGAAAATCTCCTGAAACCAGTTTGTTCCGGATTTGTCTACAGGAATAATAAAGTAGTCATTAAAATGGTCTTCCGGATCGAACCGGTAGCGTAAAGGATCGACTGCAGGGTCGCCTGTATTCCCGAAGCCGCGAACGTTCGTTGAACCATACGTAAAGTCAGGCAATGCATTGCCTGCATAGAGGGCATCATTCGGATACCGGGCCTTTTGTACCTTAAAGTACTCTTCTGAATTCATGATATCGTAAGGATTGCCGGATAAAGGAAGCTGTTTCCCGATATACCCGCTGTAAGTCACCACCGGCTCTCCCGGTTTACCTTTTTTGGTTGTTACGATGATCACACCATTGGAACCCCTAACACCGTAAATAGCGGCTGCCCCCGCATCCTTCAGCACCTGCATGGATTCTACATCATTGGGATTGACTGCATCCAAATCCCCTTCTACGCCGTCGATCAAAACCAGTGGCTGGGTGTTTCCAAATGTACTGATACCGCGAATAAAAATATTACTTCCCGCTACGGGCTCACCCGCCATGACGACGTTCACGCCCGAAACCTGCCCCTGGAGTGCCTGAATGGCAGAACCGG
>CAZANK010000183.1:0-7133 GCA_964486235.1 uncultured Prolixibacteraceae bacterium
CTTCCTTGTTTCCCATTATTAGCGGGGTGCCGGCCTGGAAGTTGATTCTTTATGTTATGCTCGGGATACTGATGATCCCGACGCCGCCTTCCGTTGATATTCGCGGTTGGGAAGAGATGTATACGCTTGATGCCCCTTCGTGGTCGTTGTTCTATGAATACATCGCAAATATTCTCTATGCCTTGTTCATCAGAAGGTTTACCAGGACGGCGCTGGGCATTCTTGTCGCCCTTGGCGCCTGCGCGACACTCTACCTGACCCTCACCCAGGGCGATGTGGTTGGCGGCTGGACTTTCAACGGGCATCACTTGCATGTGGGTTTTACCCGCCTGTTCTTTCCCTTTTTTGCAGGCCTGTTGCTGTACCGGTTGAAGAAACTGACAACGATAAAAAAAGCATTTCTCTGGTGCAGCCTGATTTTGTTGGCCGCACTTGTTGCTGTACCGCGTCTTGGCGGAGAGCAGAACCTGTGGATGAACGGACTGTATGAAGCGGTAGTCATCATCTTTGTCTTCCCTTTGATTGTTTACATGGGCGCAAGTGGTGAAGTCAAAGGCCGCTTTTCATCTCGTCTCTGTAAGTTCCTTGGCGATATTTCCTATCCGGTATACCTGGTCAATTATCCCCTTGTTTACATCTATCTGGGATGGATTGCCGACACCCGCCATACGGTTTTTGATGTGTGGCCAGTCGCACTGCTTGTCTTCGTGGCCACTGTAGCCGTGTCTTACGTGTTGATGAGGTTCGTGGATGAACCGGTAAGACAATGGTTAAGAAAGCGATGATAGACCTGCCCCGGGACATGAAGGCTACAGCAAGTCGCTGGCCAGTTCGGCCAGGTAGCTTCGCTCGCCTTTGATGAGATTGACGTGTGAGAAGAGCTCCTGGCTCCGCATTCTGTCGGTCATATAAGCCAGCCCGTTTGATTTGATGTCCAGGTATGGCGAATCGATCTGTTGCAGGTCGCCGGTAAAGACCATTTTGGTTCCTTCGCCTGCGCGGGTGATGATGGTTTTGATCTCGTGAGGCGTCAGGTTTTGCGCTTCATCCACGATGAAATAAACATTGGACAAACTGCGTCCGCGGATATAAGCCAGCGGGGTGATGATGAGACGTTCCTCCTTGAGCAGTTCATCGATTTTTAGATATTCGGGACTACGCTGACTAAATGCGTGTTTGATGACCGTGAGATTGTCGAAAAGCGGTTGCATGTAGGGGCTGATTTTCTCTGACGCATCCCCCGGCAGGTACCCCAGGTCCTTATTGCTCAGGGCTACAATCGGCCTTGCCAGCAGGATTTGTTCGTATTGTTTATGTTGTTCCAGGGCTGCTGCCAGCGCCAGAAGTGTTTTTCCGGTACCCGCTTTCCCGGTTAGTGAAACCAGCTTAATATCCGGGTCAAGCAACGAATTCAGGCTGAAGGTCTGTTCAGCATTCCGCGGTTTTATGCCGTATGCGGTTTTCTTTTCCACCCGCACGACCCGGTTTAGGTTGCTGTCAAACCTTCCCAGCACGCTCGACTTATTCCCCTTCAGGATATAATATTCGTTGGCGGCAGGATTGCCGGGAAGATTCGTCTGGTCGAAGGGAAGGAAACCTTCATTGTACAAGGTGTCAATGAACTGGTCGCCGAAGGCATCCACCTCCGTGATCGATTTTTCAAAGACACGGGGATCCTTGATCTGGTCGTTCTTGTAATCTTCCGAAAGAATGCCCAGTGATTTGGCCTTCATCCGGAGGTTAATATCTTTCGAAACCAGAATGGTTGGACGCCTGGGGTTTTCTTTGGTGAAAAAATCGGCAATAGCCAGTATCCGGTGATCGGGAATATCGTCTTTAAACGACTGTTTCATGGTCTCGGAGAAGGGCTTCCCGGTGGCAATGATCAGTTTTCCAAGGTCGGGGCCCAGCTTGACTCCGCCGTTGAAGAGCTGCTCTCCCACGATGCTGTCGAGGATACGGACGAACTCCCTGGCCTGAAAATTGATCGGGTCATTTCCTTTTTTAAATTTATCAAGTTCTTCCAGAACCGTGATCGGAAGAACGATATCATTATCTTTGAACTGGTAAATGCAGGTGTGATCGTGCAGGATGACATTCGTGTCGAGCACAAAGATCTTGGTAAGTTTCCTCGTTGCCATTGTTCGATTTTTTAATTGGTTCTAAAAGTAGGGAAAAAAGACGAGTTAGTGTTTATTTTACCGTTAAAAAGTGTTGCATGGAAAAACACTGAATGAGTCTAAAAAGGAGTGTCGATGAAAGAGTATTCGAAAATACTGGATTATCTGTACAGCCAGCTTCCCATGTTTCAGCGGACAGGGGCCATGGCATACAAGAACACGCTGGATAACACCCGGGCGTTGGATGAGCTGTTTGGTCACCCGCACCGGCACTTTAAAACGATCCATGTGGCAGGAACGAACGGGAAAGGATCGGTTTCGCACATGCTGGCTTCCGTTTTGCAGGAAGCGGGTTATAAGACCGGCCTTTATACCTCGCCGCATCTGGTTGATTTCCGCGAACGTATCCGGATTAATGGAAAGATGATCCCTGAGGAGGAGGTGGTTTCGTTTGTGGAGCGCTTCATCGGGATGAATACCCATGCCGGACTGGAACCCTCTTTTTTTGAATTGACCGTCGCGATGGCTTTTGATCATTTTAAGAACAACGGGGTCGACGTGGCGGTCATAGAAGCCGGATTGGGAGGCAGGCTGGATTCAACGAATATCATCACCCCGGAAGTTTCGGTGATCACGAATATCAGTTTGGATCACACGGCTTTGTTGGGCGGAACAGTTCCTGTCATTGCCGCTGAAAAGGCAGGGATCATCAAACCAGGGGTTCCGGTGGTGATCTCGGAAAGTGATGAGGTCTATGATCCCATTTTTGAAGGGAGGGCAGCCGAAACAGGCAGTTCCATCGTTTTTGCTGACCGGGAATACCAGGCGTCGTATTCGATGTTGTTGCCGGAGGGCCTGCAGGTGTTTAATTTCAGCAGAAAGGGTAAGCTGGATTTCCCGGCGTTAAAAACGGATTTGCGGGGAAGCTATCAGGGGAGAAATATTGCCGGCGTGCTCGGGGTGCTCGATGTTTTGAAGGAGAATGGCTGGCAGATCGATCCGGCGTCCGTTTACCGGGGACTGGAACGGGTGAAAGCCAATACAGGACTGAGAGGCAGGTGGGAGATCGTAGGCGCCAATCCGCTCGTTATTTGCGATACCGGGCATAATGAAGGCGGACTGAGGTTGGTTATGGGTCAACTCCGGAACATGGCCTGGAAAAAACTGCATCTGGTTTTTGGCATGGTCAGCGATAAAGATGTGGAAAGCGTGCTGAAACTTTTGCCGGGGGAAGCCATTTATTATTTTACCCAGGCGGCGATCCCGCGTGCACTGGATTCAGGGGTACTGAAGCAAAAAGCGGAGGCCGCCGGATTAAAAGGGCAGGCTTTTCCTTCGGTGATGGCTGCCGTGGCCGATGCCTTGAACCACGCCGGACCCGATGATGTGGTTTTTATCGGGGGCAGTTCTTTTGTTGTGGCAGATTATCTGGCACAAACGACTTTGCCCACGTCGCTGAAATGAGGCTTAAAATTTTTCACATTTCTTTTGGCGAAGAAAAAAAAGCTATATATTTGCAACGCCTTTGAAGAACGGAGGCCGCGTTCAGCTTAAAAGGGCGGTTAGCTCAGCTGGTTCAGAGCATCTGGTTTACACCCAGAGGGTCGGGGGTTCGAATCCCTCACCGCCCACGAAAATCCTAATTGCTTATTCATAAGTGGTTAGGATTTTTTTATTGGGATGAGGACTTTATTGGATCAATCGATGGGATCAATCGGAAATGTTGTGGGATTTATTCACTTGCCAAACAGGATCAGGATGGATCAATTGAAAAGAGAGGATCAATTGGTCCGGAAGAATGGGGAGACAAGTAGCGCGTAGAATTTGCAAAAAAGAAACCAATTAGTTACCTTTGCCAGTCATTGTGAGAATACTTGAACCATACAGAAATTACTTCTGGGACTTTTATAATCCCTTGAAGAAAAATGTAAAAGACAAGGTTGATTATGTCTTGCAAATCGTGATTTCAGCGCAACGGGCCCGGTAAAATTCTTTAAATATCTTGATGACGGGATTTATGAAATAAGGATCGAAACCGGCAGTCATATATACCGGATTTTTTCTTTCTTCGATGATTATAAATTGGTGATTTTGCTGCATGGATTTCAGAAGAAAACGCAGAAAACACCTGGAAATGAAATAGAACGAGCAAAAAAATTAAGGAGGGATTATTATGCGGATAAAAAATCCAGGAACAATTAATGAGCTTTTTGATCGGAAATATGGACAGAAAGGGACGGAGATCCGAGAAGGTTTCGAGCAGCGTGCAGAAGCTTACATGGTTGCAGAGCTGGTAAAAGAATCGCGAAAAAAAGCTCATCTAACCCAAAAAGAGTTAGCTGAAAAGATCAATGTTAAACGATCTTATATATCAAAAATTGAGAGAGCTTCCAGTGACGTACGACTCTCCACATTAAGAAAAATCATTGAAACCGGTTTAGGAGGTAAACTTCGTCTTAACGTTGAGTTATAGACATCCCTTTTCCTGCCATATTCACAGATTTCAAAAGCTGGATCCGGTTACAGATATTCAGCGGGAAATTTCCAGGGTGCCCGGTATTCAGGTATAGCCATCCGGGCTGCTTCAGGATCCCCTGTAATTTGCCCGGAGGCAGGATCAAATTTTATGGATCGGCCGAGCTTCATGGACAGAACACTCAAAGCTACCGGGATATCCACTTTCACATGGTATTCAGCGTTGCATGAAGGTTGTTTGCGGGATTTTATACATTCTTCTACCAATTTGGGGTTAAACGGATGTATCGGGGCAGGCCCTACCCATTTGTCCCAGTCCAGGCCCTCAGGGACGGCACTGGTGTTGTTGCCGGTCCCTATCCCGCCCGGTGCTTCATTCATCACAAAGAATGTCCTTACGGTTGCGATCTCTCCCAGATTGCCTGAGCGGACGAGTTCAACCATCCGCCGGTAATGTTCGCCGGCGTGGATATGTGTTCCGATCTGACTGATCACCTTATGCTTTTTTATCGCATTCCTGACAGCGAGGCTCTTACCCAAATGCATGGTCATGGGTTTCTGAAGATAGATATTCCGTTTCCCCGGATTTCCTTTTGGCAATAAAAAAGTCAGATCAAAATTTCCGTTTTTGCTGTTTCCTTCCGCTTGCACAGCAATTAAATTCTCTTTGTCTGCATGAACGGCTGGAGAGGCATGTTCATTCCGGTATTATTGAAATATGCTATCTCAAAAAAGGATCACAGTATTACAAGGTCAATCATGAAGACTATCTGCTCAGGGGAGGAGATCTGTTGATCACACATCCCGATGAACCGCATGGTACCAGCGGTTTTCCCGAGGAAAAGGGCAGCTTATACTGGATACTGTTGAAAATGCCCGCAGGTAAAGGCAAAATTTTGAATCTTTTCCCCGGAGATACCAGGGCATTGATTGAAAGACTCTCTGAACTAAGATCAAGGCATTTCAGGGTTCCGCCTGAAGTAAAGAACATTCTGCGAAATATTTTCAAAATATATCACAAAGGCAATGAACCCTTAAAAATGGTTGAAATCAACAATAACATCCTGACCTTCCTGTTAACGGTGATCCATTCGGGAGAACAAACCTGTGGCAGTGAGATCTCGGGTGACATTGCATTGACCTGTGACCGTATCAAAAATAATCTGGCAGAGGAATTCGATCTGGAACAACTGGCATCGGCGATCAACCTGTCTGCCTCCCGATTTAAATACCGGTTTAAGGAAGAGACAGGGGTACCTCCCAAAGAATTCATTCTTCGTGGGAAAATAAGGAAGGCAAAGGAACTTATGGGAGCTGATTCGATCTCTGTAAAAGACATTGCCTATGATCTGGGATTTTCATCTCCTTCTTATTTTGCAGCAGTTTTTAAACGGTTTACCCGGCAAACCCCTTCGGGATATATTGTTTCGATCGTACGGCGGGATCAGCAAAAAAGCAGCAAATCGTGCGATTGCTGCTTTTCCCATTATGATGTCTACGTTTTTTGGCACTAATGTTCTTTGCTGATTCTCAGGGCGATATTTTCTGAAAACACGGGAGTGGTGAATGCCTTTTCACCACCGGGATGTTGCCTTCGGCATGGCCGCTGACCTGGTTGTTCTTCATGGTGACGGGAAGCCCGTTTTCATCGATCAATACCGCCGCCTTTTGAGAATTCCCCTTGGTATTGCGGATGATATTTCCTTCGAGGATCACGCCTTCGGCAGGACTGTTGAACGAGAATCCATAGCCGCCGCCTTTCGACCCGTTGTTTTCTACGGTATTATTCCTGAAAATGCTCCTGTGAGGGGCGTTGGCTTTTGTTTCGTGCCGGAAACGGACACCGTCGCTGCCATTGGAGACGATTTGATTTTCTTCGAAAAGCATGTCTGTATCCATGTGGCCGGTACATATTCCAAAACGGCCATTCCTAACGAAATGGTTATTTCGCACTATCCCGTTTTTTACCCTCCAGCAAACAAACAGCCCGTCCATGGTATTTTCACTGACGTGGTTACCCTCGACAAGGGTGTACAGGGTCCCTGATCCCGGATGCAAGCCGGATAGGCACCCTGAAATTTCACAGTCCCTGACGGCAACATTTTCGGTGATCTGCCAGCTTATACCGTCTCCGTTGAAATTTTTCACCGTGACCTTTTCGATGCGTACTCCGCGGACTTTGTGAAGATAAATTCCTCCCCCGCGGCATCCATTCAACAGATCGTTCGTTTCACGGTTACCTTCGATGGCGAGATTGGTGATCGTGATATTTTCGGCTTCTACTGCCGCGATCACGGAACATGCGTTCGAAACCGTCCCTTCCCTGCCTGATTCGTAGTCCCGGATCAAATAATTGTCCAGGTGGAGCACGTGGCCATTCACCTGGGTGACCACTGCCGTGGTCACATCCCATGCGTCCTGATTCTTCGAATCGTACACCTGAACGCCCATTCCTGCGGTGAATCCTGCAGGATCTTCGACGGTTACCTGCAACTCGCCATACCCTGCATCGACCGTGAACCGGGTCCGGGTTCCTTT
>CAZANK010000184.1:0-7132 GCA_964486235.1 uncultured Prolixibacteraceae bacterium
CTTTGGTTTTGACCAGGAACGGTTTGTCCGGGATTTTCACCACGTCAAAGAAAGCTTCGCCGGTTAAAGACACTTCCCTCACGCACCCGGCATTGGTTTGGTAGGAAAGTGTTGATCCTGAATTGAGCCAGATGCTGGTACCGTCATTCAGGACGACTTTACTTTTTTCACCGTCAGGGACAATATGCCGGATTGTTTGCGGGCTTTCATCCGGGTAAAGCTTCGAATAGAAGTGCACCCCGGCCATAAGCAGCGGCAGGAGAAGGATGGCTGCGGCCCTGCTCCACCAAAGCGACAGCTTTTTTCGTCTTGTTTTCCGGGAAAGGTGTTTTATTAGAAATTCCAGCGAATCGCTGAAATTTTCGTTTGGGTGAGCTTTCTCTTCAATAACCAGGGCTTTGACAATCTGATAAGCCTGTTCGATGGCTTTCCGTTGATGAGGAAAAATTTCCGTCAGGTTCTTCTGGTAAGCGGTGGATATTTCGTCACAGGATAATACACCACTTCGGAAATCAGCATCCTGAACAAAGTCTTCAACGGTATAACCGGCATATTTATTTTCTGCATTCATCAATCCATTCCGTTTTTATCAGTAATGATGTCTAGGCGGTTTTTATACTACCCCAAAATGATGCTGTAAAACACAAATCAGTGTTTATTGCTCAAACACTCCGGATTTCGCAAGTTCAAGAGAAAAAGGATTATCTGCGTTTTTCCCAGGTACTCTTTTAATTGAGTGATGGCCCTGGTAAGCAGGTTTCTCACCGTCTGGATGTTCACCTCGAACAACGCTGCAATTTCAGTGAAAGGCATATCGTGATAAAAGCGGAGGTAGATCACTTCCTGCTGCTTGGGGGAAAGTTGTTTGATGGCCGATGTGATCCTGTTTTGAATAGTCTCGTCAGTTTCTTTTTTGATAATCCGGGCTTCGACGGAATCGAGCAGGTCAAATTCTGCATAACCGGCGAGTCGGGATTGCCGTTTTGCTGTTCGTGCTGATTGAGCGCGGATTTTGTTCCGCAGGGCTTTTAGAAGATAAACACGGATGTTGTTTGTTTTTGATAGTTTTTCGCCGGAGTTGATCAGTTCCACGAAGAGTTCCTGGATGAGGTCTTTGATCAGGTACTGGTCCTTGGTAAACTTCAGGGCATAGTAAAAAAGCGGAGAATAGTTTTCTTCATAAATCAATTCCAGGGCTTTGCTGTTTCCTTCCCTGAAACTATCCCAAATGATCAGATCCTTGATGGTATTTGTCACAGCCTTCCGTTTAAACACAAAAATAGGAACTCGATATTGAATAACAGTCAAAAATTGATTAAAATTCAATGTCATTGGCGGCGATGGCGGCAGGTTTCTTCCCGTTCTGTTTGATTATCTGCCGGATACTTATCGTAGCCGTTAAGAAAAGCCATTTTTCCCTACGAAACGTCACTGCTTAACCGGAAGTGTTTGCCGAATCTGGCATTTCGCCTGGCAACAAGGTACAGATAGGATAAAAACGAGAATAAATATTTTTTTCATCGTTCGGACTTACAACAGTTTGCTAAAATGAAAACGCCGGTTAGAGAACCAAGAATCACGGTTTTTTTCAGAACCCTAAATTTAAGTCACCGATGTCCAGCATCAATATCTGCCTGCCATTGCTCCCCATTACGCAATCAATCATGATTTTTTTTCCATCCCGGCTTTGGCGGGGATGGAGGTCAACCCGCCATTCTCCCGTGTATTTTTCATCCATAAATATTTTCCCTAAGACAATTTTCTCATTGGTTTTTGTGTTGAAAAGATAAAGTTCCACCTGCCTGTTTTCATCAGGATAGGTGTCATTCATAATCCAGTCGTCATTTTTTAAATAGCTGCAATGACCGTCAACATTTAATATACCCTTTCCAATAACCTCGTATTTTCTTTCTTCGGAATCATTAAACAGATAAAAATGATTGCCTGATCCCGGCCTGTTTGCCCAAGCCAATATTTGACCTGCATTTTTCCACCATGAATGCGATGTCATCCTTGAATCATTGATGATGTGTATGTCCCCACCGTTTACAGAAGCTGTAAGGAAACGGGTACCGAGCGGAGAAATTCTGGCAGCCTCACCGGCATTCACCCAACGGTTGAGAAAAGCAAACCGGCTGCCGTCAGGGTTAATATCCAGCGCGTTGAAATAGTGTTTATATACTGACAAATCTTCCAATGGATAAGGAATTTCTGCTATTTCACTAATAGATACAATTGTTTTTTTAGTCCCGTCATCCAGTGATATTTTATAGATACCTGCATCTTCCGGAGCTAATACATTTTTATTTTTGTCGGGAACTCCCGTATAACCGTATCCGGCCCTGACATCCTGAACTCTTTCATAATCCAGGGACAATGCAAATTTGCCATCGGGACTGACCGTATATATTGGGTATTGAATGGTCCTCATAACTTTTGTTTTTACATTCAGAATGTGACACACGTATTTGTCATCGATCCTGTCGTTCCAAAGGACTTCTGTATTACTTCCGGGACGCCATTGCAACATACAACCCTGTTGCCAGTTCCATGCGCAGGAGGTCCCCAGTTCAATCCATTTTCCTCCTTTATGAAGATCGATCATGCCTACTTTTATGGTATCATCAGGATTGGGTGAACGATTTTCAAAATCAACTTCCATTGAGAGTACATACCGGTCGGTTGGATCTGTCTGAAACTTATCGTAATATGCAAACCAGTGGTATTTATCGCCTTTGGTAAGCGGATATACAGGAACGTAGAATTGCGATTCTTTCAAAAATTCCTCATATGCTGCTGTCGAATTATTTTTAGCCACTATTTCCACGCCTGTTTTACAGGAAACAGGCATAACGATTAGTAATGAATAAATTATAAGTTTGTTTAATGTCATTTCGCAATTCTGACTATGGGTTGTCTACAAAATATTCAATAAAATACAATCCTTCTTTGTCAAATTTTGGTTTGAAGGGAGCCAACTCCGTAACCGTTCTTCCCGCGGGCAGAACCACATTCTTATAGACTTTCTGGTCTATCTTTTGTCCGTTGAATTTATCTTTTACAACAACCGTAAGGTTAACAGTCCGTTTTTCTCCTAAGCTGAGGATCATTGGTGTAATGGTATCATCGGGCCCGTAAATGACATCGACATTATTGCTGCCGGCCAGAATGGATTGATAAACCGTTTTGTGAATGTGAAAAGCCAGTTTGGCATATCCCGAAAAATCAATGACCGGTTTTTGGTAGGTACCCGCATTGGCCCCGCCATGCAGGCAACACCACGAAAAGCCATCGTAATCGATTTTTCTCAGTTTTTTTATTGATTCATAAGCAGAGAAAGCCTGCCATGCCTGACTTTCCCTCCATTCATTGAACTGAAGTTTACGCCCGATGCTCCCTTCATCGTAACCCCACTCATAGGAATGAAGATGATACCAGGGCTTTCCCCTGCACAAATCCCAATTAGGCTGTCCGATCGACTCCATATTCTCAAAGTCAAAATAGGCCCTCTCCTTGCTATTCAGGAAACCTTGCCGGTATGTACCGGGCCAGGTGCGCAGGCGGCTCCATTCTGACCCATACCCGGTAGGCGCATCCTGGTTGCCCCGGGTTACCATCGGTGCGGTCCATGCTTTTGAAGACAGAATTTTGTTCCCGGTAAGCTTCTGTTTAGTACCATAGTTTGTTAACGCATCCTGGTTGCCGACAACAGCCATTTTCCCGTTCTTTTCCTCAGAAGGTATTTTGTTTCCCCCCTGGTCCGTTGTCCCGGCATCATTCCCGTAATGAAGATGCCCGATATGCGAGGTAAACGATATTAACCTGCTTGGGTCATAGGGATAGACCGCATGATAAGACTCTTCGCAGAAAAGATCGCTCTCGTATGGTTCGTGCTGCTTAAACGTATTCGGATGGTTTGATACTTCCCACATGACGATCCCGGGATGATTCTGAACCTGTTTCATATACTTATGATACCCTTCAAAATCAATTTGTCCCCAGTCTCCTTCCCTGATCCAGGACGGAGGGCAGACGATCAGCATGATGCCCATCTGATCGGCCAGTTCACAATACCGGGGGTCATTTACCCCTATTGCCTTTTCTTTCCAGCCATGGACATGTATCCGGAGCATATTACACCCCATTTTCTTTACCATCAGCATTTCTTTGGCAATCCAACTGTCGGGAGGGCAACGTAACCAGGCCATCATATTTTCTATGGGCCAGCGGTATCCCATGATCTGCGTACCGTTCAGCAGAGCCGGCTTGCCATTAAGGCGGAAGGTGCCGCCTTCCTGCGAAACAGTCCGGATGCCTGTGGTCAGGACAAAGTCATCGATTACCGTTCCATTGTTATCATGGACTTCAATGACAACTTGATACAAAGCAGGGGACTCCGGTGTCCATAATTTTGGATGAGCCAGCGAAAAATCGAATTCAAATGTTTTGATACCCGGACCGATCAGCACATCTTTTCCGATCACCGTTTCCATATTCGAGGGCCCTTTCTTCTCCCAAATGCCCATTTTTGCAATTATCTTTCCCTTAAACCCAAGTGTCCCTTTGTGTTCCAGATCAACTTTTGCATGAACACCGGCATTGTTCCCGTCTAACGATTTGGTGTAAAAAAATGCGTCATTGACAAATGTTTCCCCGACCAGGTCAAGCGAAGCCCGCCCCGCAAACCATCCCGGGTTTTGATCGGGGTATGAACAAGGCATCAAAACCCCTTCTCCCGGGTTAAGATAGAAATGGTTTACCTTCAGGGCAATGTAATTGTCGGCAAATGGGTTTAGGAACCTGGTAATATCGAGACGAACCGGGTACCGGTCGTTTATTACAGATACGATCTTGCCGTTCACCCAGACTTCCCCGCCGGGATCCAATGTCTCTATATTGAGGTATGCCCTGTTAAAATCTTTGATCCTGATTTTTTTCCTGAAATAAAGGTCTTCTCCCCTATGCCTCTCTGATCCCTGTGCAAACGGGAGCTTTGCCGACGGCCAGTTGCTGTCGTCATACGTCGAAGTTTGCCATCCTTCCGCAGAAGGTGTTTCGTTAAAGTCTTCGTCAATAAATGTTGCCGGGTAATAGGGATAATTCGCGTTTGTTGTTTGCTGGTAGCCTGCTCCGTAAACGTCGTCAATTTTTGTTCCCTGCGAAGCTTTAACTTCAAACCCGTTGACCTGTAAAACATTTTCATTGGCAGGGACATAATTGCCAACTGATTTATTATCCACCAACAAATTGTAATGCTGACAACCATCCGCATCAACCATATCCGCCTCGATTTTAATCGAATGCCCCCTCCCTGGTTCCCATTTTACAGCTTCCTTCTTTTCACCTTTTGAAAAATAAGAACACCAATTTTCACTGACCTCAATTTTAACAAATACCTGCCCTGTGCTGTTATCCAAAAGGATGAACTCACTGTTGGAATTGTCTTCCCCGGGCCGGA
The DNA here is from genome assembly GCA_964486235.1 of uncultured Prolixibacteraceae bacterium. Classification (GTDB taxonomy): domain Bacteria; phylum Bacteroidota; class Bacteroidia; order Bacteroidales; family Prolixibacteraceae; genus JBCFBK01. The sequence continues at coordinate 5,459 of CAZANK010000184.1, forward strand.
TGCTCCAACTCACCGAAAAACGCCATGTCTGGACCGGAAAATTCCACTTCCACGCTGCTGCGTCCCTAAAAAACAATGCTCCTTCTTTTAATAAGATATTTTTTGCCCCGGCGAACTTATTTATTTCCCAAACACTGGCTTCGTGCTGACCGGCTCGGTAACTCAGCCATTTCCATTCGACCAGGGGCAACCTTTTTCTTACAACGGGTAGAGGCTGCGGCCTGATGCTTTGCAGAAAATTAACCGCTTCATCGTCGCTGACAACTTCGGTATTTAAATTTTTGTCGTCATAACAGGCTGAGACCTGATCGGCATAATAGCTCAAAAAATCAATACGCTGATCGGTATTCAGTGTTGATGTTTCGCCTTTAAAGTCGGTTTCACCATTGGATTTGGAATCTTTGGAAAAATACCGGACTTCAAAACCCGCTGATAAATGTTGCGCGTTTGACGGCAAGGCGGCAATGCAAATGAATAATGATATTAAACCTGTCCGTTTCGTTTTTTTTTGTTTTGCCTGACATTTTTGTCCTTTTTATAGTTGAGTTCAGTCTAAAAGTGAAGAAAAAGTTGGTTTTATACTAGCAACAGATGATGTTGTAAAACACATCGGAATATCCGGATTTTTGGAAATTCAATCTCCACACCACAGTCAAAACCAATCGTCAGAATCTGAATCGATCTGGAATTCGGTTACTCCGCAGGCTTTGAAGAATTCAATGTCGCGTTTTGCCCCGTACCAGTAGTCTTCTTCCTGATATTCAGATATTCACGGTTGGAACGACGGTGACGTCATGTTGCTGACACCATTTAATGGCTTCAGATCAGACGATTGCCATTTTCAAAAAGGAAGTAATGGCAGGCAATGTCTTCGCCCCTGGCAAGTTTTGGTATAGTGTAGCCCTGATCGATTGCCGTCCTGATGGTGGCCGGGTCAAATTCATTGTATTTTCCTTCGACGATCCCGCCGCGGTGGGCAATCAGTTTATATCCTTTAAAAATCCCGTTGTTTTTTGCCATATCAGAAAGCACATCGGGATTGTCGACGGTGACCATATCGATATCTTTCGATAACGCAATGCGGTAGGCTTCCCATTCGTCACCCGGAATATGCGGCATCATTTTGATCCCTTTTTTACGGCATTCGCGGATGTATTCATCGGTCAGATCGTTCAGCGGACAGGTGACAATATGTGGTTTGTACACGGGCCATAACGAGTCGAGTTCCGCAACCGACGAAGCATTCGTTTATTTCCAGTCGTAATTGGGATCAGGGCCCATCTCAAAAACCAGTTTCTCCCCGTTGACAATGTCTTTATCGCTGATAAACGGCATTCAATTATTTATTTTTGCCACAGTGTTACATGGCATGAAAAGATAAAAACTACTTTATCAGGAACGGTTGCGTACATACGACCGAACCGCCGGCTCCGTGAATTTCGGCCCGCACATATTTCCTGTTTGCAGGCAGGTCTTCAAGCAAAAAAACCTCCCCCTCACCGAACTTAGTCCCGCCGGATGTCCAGACAGTCGATTGCTGTCCGGTGCTTTCCACCCGGATCGTTCCTTTTTCCCGGTTTACCGTTATCGATCGGATTACCGGCGGCTGCGGCCCTTTGACTCCCTGCGGTGCATGGACCAGGTAGAAAGCCCCTTTTTCCATGGCGGAACGTA
>CAZANK010000185.1:0-7084 GCA_964486235.1 uncultured Prolixibacteraceae bacterium
TGTTGGCGGGATTAATCTTTGAAGACGTTAAAGGTTGCCGGGAGACAACAACCGACCGGCCGTTCGTCCGTTCAACGACGGAACGACTTCCGCGCGATTTGCCCGCGTGGCTGCTTTTTTGCTCACCGATCTATTATGGCTAGTTTTAAGTGAAAACGAGTGTGACAGCTAACCTGCTGATCCTTTTTTTAACTTAAAAATTAGCAAAAATGAAAATAGTCAGAAATACTTTCCTGTTGTTTCTTGGTATTGTTTTTTCTGTTTCGCTGTTTGCGGACGAAAAAAAGAAAAAGGTGACGACGATCGAATTCGGCGTATCGGGAGCATGCGATATGTGCGAGAAGCGCATTGAAAATGCCGCTTTGATCAAAGGCGTAAAAATGGCCGAATGGGATAAGCACGAACAGAAGATAAAAGTAGTTTACCGTCCCGATAAAACCGATGAAGGAACCATTCACCGGGCCATCGCAAAAGTCGGACATGACACCGACAAGGTGAAAGCTTCTGCCGAAGCCTACAATAAGCTGCATGAGTGCTGCAAATACCGTGAAGGCCATCATATTCACTAAATCCTGAACGGTATGAAGCAGAAGAAATGGTTGGTTCTTCTGCTGCTGATCCTTCCTTGTCCGGGATGGGGGCAACCTGCTTCCCGGGCAATACATGGAAAAGTGGCAGGGAAGAACGAGAATGGGGGAGAGGAACCGCTTGTGGGTGTCAACGTTTACTGGGAGGGGACTACCGTTGGAACCGGTTCTGATGAGCATGGACATTTTGTCATTGAACCTGTGCGAAATAGCAACAAGCTGGTGTTTAGCTATGTGGGGTATCAGAATGACACGATCAGTGCGAAACCGGGGGATGAACTGCTGGTCGTTCTGGATGCATCGGTCGAGTTAGGAGAAGTTGAGGTTGTACAGCGGCAAAAGTCGACGGTGATTTCCATGCTCGATGCTATCAAGGTGGAGCATGTCGGCGAGAAAGAACTGCTGAAAGCGGCTTGCTGCAACCTGAGCGAGAGTTTCGAAACCAATCCCAGCATCGATGTGTCATTCACCGACGCGATCACCGGCACCCGCCAGATCCAGATGTTGGGACTGGCCGGTCCGTACGTGCAAATGACCCGTGAGGGCATTCCCGACATGCGCGGATTGGCGTCGGTATATGGCTTGTCGTTTATCCCGGGACCCTGGATCGAAAGCATTCAGCTCAATAAAGGAACGGGATCGGTGATCAATGGTTTCGACGCCGTAGCGGGACAAATCAACGTTGAACTGCGAAAGCCGGAAGAGGCCGAACGGCTTTATTTGAACCTGTTTGCCAATACGGAAAGCCGCCTTGAGGCCAATCTCAACCTGGCCCATCGTTTTAAGAACAGGAAATGGTCAACAGCGTTGTTGTTGCATGCGAAAGACAATTCCCGTAAACTGGATCATAATCACGACGGGTTTATGGATATGCCCGTTGGGAATACCTATACACTTTTAAACCGTTGGCAGTTTTTTGGTGACGACGGCGTGGAATTTCAGTTCGGCGTCAAGGGAACAACCCTGGACAACCAGGGAGGAGAGATTGACTTTCGTCCGGAAGACGCGCTGACGACAAAGGCGTGGGGAATGAACATGGAAGTGCAGCGGCTGGAAGGCTGGGGCAAAATCGGGAAGGTGTTCAAAAACAATCCCGGCCGGTCGGTCGGACTCCAGTTGGGAGGATCGACCCACAAACAAGACAGTTACTTTGGACTGAATCTCTATGATGCCCGGCAACAATCGTTTTACAGCAATCTCGCGTACCTCGGTACGATCGGACATGGTCATCATGAGTACCGGATCGGCGCTTCGTATCAGTTCGATCGTTTTCGGGAATACCTCAATGACACGACATTCCGGAGAGACGAATCCGTGCCGGGACTTTATCTGGAATACACCTATCGGCCGTCAGACCGGTTCACGCTGGTCGCAGGACTGCGGGCCGACGATCATAACCGGTATGGCACCTTCGTGACCCCGCGCCTGCATCTTCGTTACGCATTGGCCGAACAAACGGTAATCCGCTTTTCGGCGGGCAGAGGACAGCGCACGGCCGGCATTCTGGCAGAAAACAGCGGTATTTTGGCCAGCTCCCGGAAGCTTGTTTTTCAAGGGAGGGACAACGGCGATCCTTATGGATTCGGTCCTGAAATTGCCTGGAACGTCGGGATCAACCTGACTCAGAAGTTCCGGCTGGATTATCGCGAAGGAGCCATCAGCGTTGATTTTTACCGGACTGACTTTTCCCGGCAGATTATACTGGATTTGGAACAGAGTCCGCAGCAAGCGGTCTTTTATGAACTGGACGGAGATTCCTATTCCAACAGTTTCCAGGCACAGTTCGACTATGAAGTGGTGAAGCGGCTGGATGCGCGCCTGGCCTACCGTTGGTACGATGTGAAAATGACGTATCAGGATCAGTTGTTGAAAAAACCCTTACTGGCCAGTCAGCGGGCTTTCCTGAACCTGGCTTATGAAACCAGGAGCCAGTGGAAGTTCGATTACACCGTTAACTGGCAGGGGAAGAAGCGGATCCCGTCAACGGCTTCCAATCCGGAGTCCTATCGCTTACCGGATTATTCGCCCGACTTTCTCCTGATGAATGCCCAGGTGAGCAAAACGTGGAAGGAACGGTTTGAAATTTATTTGGGCATGGAAAACCTGAGCGATTACGTGCAGTCAAATCCGGTTTTAGCCGGCGATCAGCCTTTCGGACCTTATTTTGACAGCTCGCTGATTTGGGGGCCCGTTTTTGGACGGATCACTTATCTCGGGCTGCGGTTTAAGTTGTTTTAAAAAAGAGAGGGTATTTTCAATCAGGAAAATGCCCTCTTTTATGTATCGATTCGGGCATTCCGCCCACCGGAAAGAAGGTGCGTAGTCTTCCAACCATTTTTCAATATCGGCATTTGCTGCAAATACATGTATTTATCTTATCTTTGCAAGATAAAAATGAAAGATGTCTGTCTCCCGACCATTCTCTGTCTTTCTACGGTGGAAGCGCTACTGTTCCAAAACAGGTCATCATCCGTATCACACCGTTGGTTTATTGAGCCCGGCAGATTTGGCCGGTTACCGGACTAATCAGGTTTATAAAAAAGGTTCCACGCATACACCATTTTACCAGGTTAGCTTCTTTACAGATTAAAGCAATAGATTAACTTAGAGGTATATGAAGAATTACGTGTGGGTTAAAGGCACTCCGAAGCCGCAAAAGTTAAACGACTTAAAAAAGCTGTCGTTGGAAAAGGAAGTACAATCCTTTATTGAGAATTCGCCTAAGTTGTCGAAAAGCGTCAACCGTTTTGAGATAAGGGCCGGCCGTGTTTACTTTTTTCAGCTCGTGGAACAATTTGGGTGGGATGATCCGAATGCCCGTTTTATCATGCCTCTTATTGATGGCCGGTATCTTGAATTCAAATATGCCCGTATCACCATTTATCCTTTTGAATGTACGCTCGACTGGCAACGCCATAACGACCAATGGGTTACTATTTTTAGCGGAACGTTTGCAGAATGTCTTCGGCACATGGACGAAAGTGAGGAGTGGTTTCAATGACATAATTTGTACTTCTATTTCTTCTTTTTCTCTTTTGCTAATTCTTTGGCTATCAATAGTCAGACAGCATATATTACCAAATGAATCGTCTCCCTGCTCATACCGATGATATGCATTGACAAAATTGTAATAGGAGATTTAGCTTGTTAATAATTGGTTTTTTTAAAGTTTTTTGTTTCGTTCCCATACGATTCCATTAACGCGTTTCAATTTTCCACTCCTTAAGCCGGACAAAAAATTCCTTCCACTGTTTATCGGGACGTCCCCGTCAATGTGATGTCATATTTGTCAGGTTTTTGGTTACGTTCATTTCAGAATTTATCACTAACTTCATCCGATTGTCCTCCATATAGTTAAATTAGTGTTTAAGTGCCTTCCGTACCATTTGCTGCCCAGATTTTCGTCATCGATCATTACTTCCGATACCCCGTAAACCTTGCCCAGATCAAGCCAATGATAACCGGCAATCCGGCAGTTAAAACCACTCCTGATTTGATGAACGATCTCCGGGAAAATGAATAAGATTTCTTCATGGTGTTTATGTTATTTCTCTGCTTTCCTGATGATAAAACCGCGGTCGCCACCCCGATTTCCCAAAATCTGATATCGGGCCGTTCGTTGGATGTGGGAAAATGACAACAAGGCCGGCGTTCTGCTATCTTTGCATTTAATTTCTCCTGTATTTCCAGGAGGTCGTTTTCTGGTAAACCTTAAATTAATTATCAGTATAAAAAACCGAAAAGCCATAGTGGAATTTTGTTTTGAAAACCGCTTTCAATGTCATCTGATACCACGAAAGCATTGTTTGTGTTTTTGATTTGTTTGCCCGTCTTGTTTCTCCCGCCAATTTCAAAAGTATATTGATTGTCAACTATAAAATCGCCGTTTTTCGCAATTCTCACATCGTGCTTTTCTCGCAATTGATTGGCAAAAAATGTTTCGCGCAAATTACCCTGATTGGCATTTCCCTTTGCAAGGGAATAGATTATGTTCGTGTTTTCCAAATATACTTTTTCTGGTTTTGACAAGGTGTTTAGTCGCTCTTTCGTGTCTGGAATACACATCAAAATTCCCGCTTTATCCAGCAAATGCAGGTATTTTACAACAAGTTGACGGGCTGTTTCCATACTTGCTCCCAATTCCACTGTATTCGGCTGATACGGCACCATTTCCGAAACGATTGCCAGCATTTTCTTGAGTTTGAAGATGGTGGCATATTCCACTTGTTCTATTGCGGGTAAATCTTCTTCCAATGTTTTGTTAATCGACTGTTGTATCGCATAGTAGTAATTTCCTTTGCTTTTCTTGTAGTAAGGATAATAACCAATTTGCAGATATTTTTTGAACGCAGGCAAGATTTTGAAATCGAAAACAATGCTGTTTGCAATCTCGCGATGGTTGGCTAAAATATCTTCCAAACCATGTTTCGTAAGTTTCAGATTGTGCTCAAATTCCAAAAACTCACGAAACGACAGTCCTTTCAATTCATAACGGACAACCCGCCGCGACAAATCGACACTTTGCCGGTAAATTTCGAGCATCGACGAGCCGGTAAAAACCACACTTAAATCAGGGAAACTGTCGTAAATATTTTTGATTTCCTGCGCCCAGGTGGGGTATTTATGTACTTCGTCGAGAAACAAATGCGTGCCTCCGTATGCATTAAACTGTTCGGCTAAATTCCATAGTGAGTTTTTAGCAAACCAGATATTGTCCAACGAAGCATACAATGCTTTTTGTTTTTGCGGAAAATTACGCTTGATATTCTGTAAAAGCATTGTGGTTTTGCCCGTGCCTTTTGCGCCTGCAATAGCTATCAAACGTTCTTCCCAAGCTATCTCAGGATATAAATATCTTATGAAAGTGTTACTTATAGATGACACTAATCTTTCATAAGTGTCAATTAAAACTTGCATAATTATAAAAATATGTCAGTTGTAATTTTCACAAATGTAGTGATTTTTCTTGAGAAAGAAAAATTTTCAATAGTGCAATGAAGGCATCGCGGATTCTGGATTATGAACGTGTAAAAGCCCGTGCCAAATTAGCTGAGATGGAGAAGAAGTTAAAGTCAGGCAGTCCAAAATAATGTAATAAATTTCAAAAATTCGTCCGAAAAAATGTAATAATTTACGAAAATTCGTCCGAGTATTTGTATATTTACGCATTCTTCTAAACGAACAAGAAATGAAAAGGGTAGCATTACAGGCACTACAAGCATGGAAGCAGCAGGAAAACCGCAAGCCGCTTATCATACGGGGTGCACGTCAGGTGGGCAAAACATGGCTAATAAAGGAGTTTGCCCGCACTTCATACGAAAATTTTGTCTATATCAATTTTGAAGGCGATCAGGTTATGAAATCTCTGTTCATAGAGGATTTTGATATTCCGAGAATTCTGTCGGCCATCCAACTGTTTTCGGGCATCAAACCCGAAGCGGACAAGACCCTGCTAATTTTCGACGAACTTCAGGAGGCTGAACGGGGTATCACTTCATTGAAATATTTTTGCGAAAATGCACCTGAATATCATATCGTCGCGGCCGGCTCGCTGTTGGGTATCGCTTTGCACCCGCATACGTCCTTTCCGGTCGGAAAAGTTGAATTTCTGGATTTGTACCCGCTCACGTTCAATGAGTTTCTTGATGCGATGGGAGAAGGCCGGTTTACGGCCCTGTTGCAGAACCGGGAATGGGAACTGATAAAAACGTTCAAAGCAAAATATATCCAACTCCTGAAACAGTATTATTACGTGGGAGGAATGCCCGAAGCAGTTGCGGATTTTTCTGTCAACCGCGACTTTCTGAAAGTACGAAAAATTCAGCAGGAAATTCTGATCACTTACGAACAGGATTTTTCCAAACATGCCCCGAAAGACGTTGTGCCGCGTATCCGGATGGTTTGGAATTCCATTCCGGCTCAGTTGGCAAAAGAAAACCGCAAGTTTGTCTACAGTACACTCAAACAGGGCGCAAGAGCAAAGGAATTTGAACTTGCTATTGTATGGCTGGTTGATTGCGGTTTGATACACAAGGTAAACCGCGTTTCAAAGCCTGCTTTGCCGTTGAAGGCTTATGAGGATTTTTCGTCGTTCAAATTGTTTTTGGTTGACGTGGGACTGCTTGCTGCAATGACGATGCTTGATGCAAAAGTATTGCTGGAGGGAAGCCGGATTTTCCGGGAATTTAAAGGTTCTTTGACCGAACAGTATGTTTTTCAGCAATTAGCAACCGACAAAAAACTGGTCATCGGTTATTGGTCGGCAGAACGGTCGGATGCCGAGATCGATTTGCTGGTGCAATACAGCAATGAAGTGATCCCTATTGAGGTAAAGGCGGCTGAAAACCTGCACGCCAAAAGTTTACGCTTTTTTGTACAGAAATATCAACCTGCGCTTGCTATTCGAACATCCATGTCGGATTATCGCGAGGAGGAATGGATGACCAATATTCCGCTGTATGCTATCGGGGAAGGAAACTGGTAAAGACAAGCAATTT